>CAYTWS010000187.1:0-4369 GCA_964442145.1 uncultured Ectothiorhodospiraceae bacterium
TTGAGATTGGTCTCCGTGCGTTGAGTGCGCGCGGTCGTCAGTGTCTCCGGGCGCAGTTCGGCGTACGACACCATCTCGGTGTTGGGCGTCGTATCGGCGGCGATGCCGTCGCGGGCGAAGCCGAAATCGCACGGCGTCAGGATGCAGCTTTGGGCATACTGGATGTCGAGGTTCTCCACCCGCGGGAGATTGCCGCAGTTGCCCGACATGACGACGTAGCACTGGTTCTCCACCGCGCGCGACTGGGCGCAGTAGCGCACCCGCAGATAGCTCTGGCGCTCATCGGTGCAAAACGGGACGAACATGATCTGCGCGCCCTGGTTGGTCAGGTGGCGCGCGAGCTCGGGGAACTCGGCGTCGTAGCAGATCATCACGCCGATGGGCCCGCAGTCGGTCATGATCGTCGCTAGCTGCGAGCCGCCCGAGATGTTCCACCAGTAGCGCTCGTTCGGCGTCGGGTGGATCTTGGGCTGCTCGTGGATGGAGCCGTCGCGCAGGAACACATAGCAGATGTTCTGGGTGTCACCGCCCGAGACCTTGGTCGGGTGCGAGCCGCCCACGATGTTGACGTTGTAGCGCACCGCCAGGTGCGACATGAATTCCTTGAAGCGCTCGGTGTAGCCGGTCAGATAGTCGATCGAGGTCGCCGGCGACAGCGGCTCCTCCTCCAGTGACAGTAACTGCAGCGTGAACAGCTCCGGAAACGTCACGAAATCGGCGCCGTAGTCGGCAACCACGTCGACGAAATACTCGACGAACTGCTGGAACTGCTCGAACGAGCTCACCCGCCGCAGCTCGTACTGCACCGTCGCCATGCGGATGGTGTCGGGCAGGCGGTTGCTCTTCTCCTCCTTCTCGCTGCCGGCCTCCTGGGGCACCTGCGGGTTGCGCCAGACGAGATGGGCCGCCTTGCCCTTGGACTCGGTATCCTCGGGCAGATAGTTGTGCAGGATGCCGAGGAACTCGAAGCCGTTGCGCAGCTGGAACGAGAGCACGGGATCGCGCATGCGCTTGCTCTGGACCTCCTCGACGTAGGCCTCGGGTGAGCCCAGCTTGCGCGCGCGCCGCGCATACCCCGGTAGCCGGCCGCCGAAGACGATGCCCTTGAGGCGGCGGTATTGGCACAGCTTCTTGCGCTCGTTGTAGAGGCGCTGACCGATCCGGAGATTGCGGTAGTCCGGATCGATGAACACCTCCATGCCGTAGAGCCACTCGCCCTCGGGATCGTGGCGTGAGGCGAAACCGTGACCCGTGATCTCGTCCCACTTGTGCTCGCCCAGTGCGAGCGCCTCGGGCGCGATGAAGGTCGCGCAGTAGCCCACGATCTGGCCCTCGTACTCGGCGACGAACTGGCCGTCTGGGAAGTTGGTCACCTGGCCCCGGATCATCTCGGGGGAGTAGCCCTGATCCTGCCCGTACACCTTCTCCGACAAGCGCGCGATGGGATTGGCGTCACCGGCGCGCGCGGTGCGCACGACCAGGGACGGGCGTTGCTCTTTCTTGGTCGCAGCCATGGGGTTCCGGGGTCCAGGGCAGTCGAGGGCGCAGCATTGTACCGGAGACCGCCGCCCATGTGGGCAATCGCTCCTTGTGGGACGGGGCCCGCTCTGGTATCAAGTGCCGTCCGCTGCCGGCCCGGCACGGGCACCCGCCCCGGTTCCACCGACGAAACGGTCGGCGCGGGTGTGCCCTGCCCGGCGCCCGGTGGCCGCGACGCCGCAACCGTACGCCGCCGATGACCCATAATTAGGAGTAGTTGATGTCCACCCGATCGTCGCGATCCCTGTCCCAGCGCCTCGCCGAGGGCCCCGTCATATGCGCCGAGGGCTTTCTGTTCGAGCTCGAGCGCCGCGGGTATCTCGCCGCCGGCGAGTTCGTCCCCGAGGTCGCCCTGGAATACCCGGAGGTGCTCAAGCAGGTGCACCGCGAGTTCCAGCGCGCCGGCAGCGAGATCGTCGAGGCATTCACCTACAACGGCCACCGCGAGAAGATGCGGCTGATCGGCAAGGAGGACAAGCTGGAGGCGCTCAACCGCTCCGCGCTGCGCATCGCGCGCGAGGTGGCCGACAACGCCCCGGGTGAGCCCGACCTGATGGCGGGCAACATCTCCAACACCAACATCTGGGATCCGAACGACCACGCCGCCAGCGAGAACACGGTGCGGCCGATGTTCGAGGAGATGATCGGCTGGGCGGTCGAGGAAGGCGCCGACATGGCGATCGGCGAGACATTCTACTGCGCCGCCGAGGCCTACACCGCACTCGATGTCATCCAGCAGGCCGGCCTGCCCGCGGTGATCACGCTGGCACCCATGGCCGGGCCGAGCATGATCGACGGGGTCGACTACGTCGAGTGCTGCCGCGAGCTCGAGCGCCGCGGCGCCGCGGTCGTCGGGCTCAACTGCTTCCGCGGCCCGCACACGATGCTGCCGCTACTGGGCGCGATCCGCGACGCCGTCAGCGGCCCCGTGGGCGCCCTGCCCGTGCCCTACCGCACGACCGAGAGCGAGCCCACGTTCTTCAACCTGTCCGACTACGACTCGTGCCAGTGCCCGGCCCCGCACGGGCGCACGTTCCCGACCGCGCTCGATCCGCTGCTGTGCAACCGCTACGAGGTCGCCGACTTCGCCGAGCGCGCCTACAACATGGGCGTGAGCTACCTCGGGATCTGCTGCGGCGCCTCGCCCGTGCACATCCGGGCGGTCGCCGAGGCGGTGGGCCGCACCACCGAGGCCAGCCGCTTCTCCGAGAACATGGCGCATCACTTCATGTACGGCGACGACGACGAGGTGCCCGAGCACCTCCAGTCGATGCGCGACAAGGCCTGACCGAGCCGCGGCACGCCGTGTCGCCGTCGCCGTCTCTGCGCCGGCCCCGGTACCTGCTGCCGGGGCTGGTGCTGCTCGCCCTCGCGGGCATCACGTTCGCGCTGTTCACCGGCTCCGTCCCGGTCGACGCCGATACGGTCTGGCGCGGTCTGTTCGCCGGCGACGGCCCCGTCGGCCAACGCGTCGTCCACGAGCTGCGCCTGCCGCGGGCGTTGGCCGCTTTCGTCGTCGGCGGCTCCCTCGCTCTCGCCGGCGCGCTCATGCAGGTGCTGCTGCGCAATCCGCTCGCCGATCCCTATGTCCTGGGCGTCTCCGGCGGCGCCGCCGTCGCCGCACTGGCGACGCTGCTCGTGGGCCTGGGCGGCTTCTGGGTCTCGACCAACGCCTTCGCCGGTGCCCTGGCCTCGATGGTGTTGGTCTTCGGGATCGCCCACGGCCGCGGTAGCTGGACCACGACGCGGCTGCTGCTGACCGGCATCGTGGTCGCCTCGGGCTGGGGCGCCGTAATCAGCTTCCTGCTTGCGGTCAGCCCCGATCAGCAGCTGCGCGGCATGCTGTTTTGGCTCATGGGCGATCTCTCGGGGGTGAGCGGGCCCGGCTGGGCCACGCTTTTGCTCGCCGTGGGCCTCGCGGTCGCGTTCGCGCTCGCCCGCCCGCTCAACCTGATGGCCCGGGGCGACCAACAGGCGCGCGCCTTGGGGGTCCCCGTGGCGCGGCTCCGGCTCGCTGTATACGCTCTGGCCTCGCTGCTAACCGCCGCCGCCGTCACGGTCGCGGGCACGGTCGGCTTCGTCGGCTTGGTCGTACCCCATATCCTGCGGCTGCTCGGCGGTGGCGATCACCGCTGGCTGCTACCCGCGGCCGTGTTGGGCGGCGGGACCCTGCTCACGGTCGCCGACGCCCTCGCACGCATCGTAATCGCGCCCCAGCAGCTGCCCGTGGGCGTGCTGACGGCGCTGCTCGGCGTACCGCTATTCCTGCTGTTGCTGCACCGCGGGCCTCACGGGAGTGCGCCATGACCCTGCTACGAGGCGAGGACTTGACCGTCTCGATCGCGCACCAGCGCGTATGCACCAACCTGGATCTGGTCGTCGAGGCAGGGGACGTCTGGGCCGTCCTTGGGGCCAACGGCGCCGGCAAGACCACACTGTTGCACACACTCGCGGGCTTGCGCGGCGCCGACCGGGGCACCGTCCGGGTCGGCGACGAGCCGCTCGCCGCTCTATCGGGGCGAACAGCGGCCCAGCGGCTCGGGATACTGCTACAGGACAGCCACGACGCCTTCCCCTCGACGGTGCTCGAGACCGCGCTCATCGGCCGCCACCCCCACCTCGGCCCGTGGCAGTGGGAGGGCCCGCGGGACACCGTAATCGCCCGCGAGGCGCTCGCGCAAATGGAGCTGGCCGGCCTCGCCGAGCGCCCCGTCGAGACCCTGTCGGGCGGCGAGCGCCGCCGGCTGGCGTTGGCGACGCTGCTCACCCAGGACCCCGGCGTCTATCTGCTCGACGAGCCCACCAACCATCTCGATCTACACCACCAGAT
>CAYTWS010000188.1:0-2426 GCA_964442145.1 uncultured Ectothiorhodospiraceae bacterium
GAGTGGGCCATGGCGATCCGGGCGCTGTTCGTGCGCGCCGAGGGCGACACCCTCGTCATCGGCTCCGGGCTGCCGCCGGAATGGCTGGACGGCGGCCACTGGCTGCGTTTCGGGCCGACGCCGACGGATTGGGGCCCCGTATCGGTCGCCATCGGGCCGGGCGAGGGCGGGTTGCTCGCGTCGGTGGCCGGCCGGTGGCGCGGCCATGTGCCGCGGCTTCGGGCTTGCGTGCCGGGCCATCGCGAGACCGATCTCCCCGACGACGGCACCGCCGTCGCGCTGCAGCCGACGCGCGCATGAGGGTCTGCCTATTCACGAACACCTACCGACCGCACGTCGGCGGTGTCGCCCGCGCCGTCGAGACGCTCGCGAGCGAGCTCGAGGCGCTGGGCCACGCCGTCCTGGTGGTGGCGCCGAGCTTTCCCGGCGACGAGCACGAGGCCGACGGGCATGTCCTGCGCGTGCCCGCGCTACAGCGCTTCAACGGCAGCGACTTCTCGGTACCGGTCCCCGTGCCCCACTGGGTGGGGCGGCGCATCCGCCGCTTCGATCCCGACGTGGTGCATGCGCACCATCCGTTCCTGCTGGGCGATGCCGCACTGCGCTTCGCCTACGAGCGCGAGCTGCCGCTGGTGTTCACCCACCACACCTTGTACGAGCACTACACCCACTACGTGCCCTTCGACACGCCCGCGCTCAAGCGCTTCGTCATCCGCTTGGCGACCGCTTATGCCAACTGCTGCGATCAAGTCATCGCGCCTTCGGCGAGTGTCGCCGACCTGATCCGGCGCCGTGGCGTGCAAACCCCCATCGCAACGGTGCCCACGGGCATCGATAGCCAGCGCTTCGCCGCGGCCGACGGAAGTGCCTTCCGCGACGAACGGGGTGTGCCGCGCGAGGCATTCGTGGTGGGCCACGTGGGTCGTCTGGCGCGCGAGAAGAGCCTCGGCCTGCTGGGTGAGGGCATGGCACGCGCGTTGCAGCGGGAGCCGTCCCTGTTCGGGGTCATCGTCGGTGACGGCCCCGAGAGCCCGCGGCTGCGCCAATGCTTCGAGCGCGCCGGGGTCGACCAGCGCGTGCTGCGCACGGGCAAGCTCACGGGCAAGCCCCTGGTCGACGCCTACGCGGCGATGGACGTGTTTGCGTTCACCTCGCGGACCGAGACCCAGGGGATGGTGCTGGCCGAGGCCATGGCGGCCGGGGCGCCGGTGGTCGCGATCGACGGCCCCGGTGTCCGCGACATCGTGACCGACGGATCCAACGGGCGGCTGCTACCCGCCGCCATCGATGCGGAGGGATTGGCCCAGACGCTGTTGGAGGCGGCGAGGGCACCGGGGTTGAGCCAATGGCGCCGGGCGGCACGGGCCACGGGGGCGGCGTGGGATCAGCGCCTCTGCGCCGAGCGCGTGGCCGGCTTGTACCAGCGCCAGGGGGCCCGGCGCGAGCGCGACCGGGGCATGGCGCGCTGGTGGGAGCGGCTGCGCGGGCGTATCGAGGCCGAGTGGGAGCTGGTCGCGGCCAAGGCCGATAGCGCGGGCCACACGGTGCGCTCCCCGCCGAGCGAGTAGGCGGCACGAGTGGGACACGGACCGCCCCGTAGACCGAGTGTTCCACGGAGTGAAACACTCGAGGAAGAAAATATAACTAACTGTTAGTAAAGGGTATATTGCCACGGCAGCAACGACCGCGGAGCCCGCAGGATGTGCCGGAGGGAGCCGGGTGGCATGCGAGTGGGATTTGCCCCCGGTCCAGTGGCGGGCGAGGGGCTGACACAGCGCGTATCATCGACTGGGAGCGATGCATCGGGTATCCGGAATGACGCATAGCTGCCAATGCGAATCGACCGATCGCCGCCTCGGCGTCGTCTTCGGGACGATAGGCGATGACAATCGCGCCGTGCGCGACGCAGCCGAGCGCTTCGGATGGGATTGGAGCGACGATCTGGCGGCGGCGGCGGTGCCCGTGGGGCCCAACTCGATGCTGGCGGGGCCCGCGGCGCTGTTCGATTTGCTGTCGGGCGTCGTCGGCGACACGGCGGCTGGCAACTTGCGCGCGGCCTGGCTCGAGCCCGGCTCGCTCGAGTCGCAGGTAGGGCGCCTGCTGCGGGCCGGGCGCTTGGGCGACCTCGCCCCTCAGGGCGATAGCCCCCTCGGTCAGCTGCTTGAGCAGGGCCGCATCGAGACCTGGTTCCAGCCCGTCGTATGGGCCGGCGCGGAGACGACCTGGGGCTACGAGTGCCTGATGCGCGCGCGCGACTTGGATGACCACAGCACCATCCCACCTGGGCGCATCATCGACTGGGCGCGGCGTGAGAACCTGCTGTTCACGCTCGACCGGGTTTGCCGCGAGACCCACATCCGCAACGCGGGCGCGCACGATGCTGGGAGGGGGTATCGCTACCTGGTCAACTTCCTGCCGACGGTGAT
>CAYTWS010000188.1:2436-4341 GCA_964442145.1 uncultured Ectothiorhodospiraceae bacterium
GCCCGAGTTCTGCCTGCGCACGACCGTGCAGGCGCTCAACGGGACTGGCCTGGAAGCGAGCCAGGTGATCTTCGAGGTGGTCGAGACCGAGCAGGTACCCGACCGGGAGCACTTGCGCGCGATCCTCACCTATTATCGTGAAAACGGCTTCGGCATGGCGCTCGACGACGTCACTGCGGGCTATTCCGGGCTCGCGCTCCTGGCCGATCTCAATCCCGATCTGGCCAAGATCGATCGTGAGGTCGTCTGGCAAAGCGTCTCCTCGGGCCGCCACGCCGACATCTGCCGGGCCGTCATCGACTACGCCCACAAGCAGGGCATCCCGGCGCTCGCGGAAGGCGTGGAGACGGCCGCCCAGCGCGATCTGATGACGGACATGGGGATCGACCTGCTGCAGGGCTTTTTCTTCGGGCGGCCGGTGCCCCCTGACAACGGCTAGGGCCCATGGGCGCTGTCTGCGTGCGACCGGACGGGCTCAATCGGCGAGCGAGGCGGGGCGCAACGCCGCATTCCGGGCCATTGCGCCCGTCCCGCGTATAGCACGCAGATCGCGCCAACAGGCATTCGGAGGGGATCATGGAGCGTGACCAGGCGGGATCGCCGGCGACGCTGCTGGCGGCCTGGCGCGGCCGGGCGGTACCCCAGCAGTGGCGCGCCTACGAGCGCTGGTGGCAGGAGACCGGCCGGGCGATGTCCGCGACCGTCGATCGCGCCGGGACGCCGCCGCTGGCGATGTACGACCGCTACGGCGAGCGCATCGACGCCGTCGAATACCCCGCGGGGTATCGGGATTTGCTGTTGCGCGGTTACCGGGAGGGCGTGGTCGCTGACGCGGTCGATACGCACAGCCTGCTGCCCGGCTATGCCCTCGGGTATCTGACCGCGTACTTCGATCCGGGATTGTATTGCCCCTACACGGTCTCGCTGGGCACGGCCGTCGCCCTGTACAAATACGGCAAGGGCGAGTCGTGCCGGGCCATGCTCGAGCGCCTGATCCGGCGTGACGATCACGTCTGGCAGGGCGCGACCTGGATGACCGAGAGCGGCGGTGGCTCCGATCTGGGACGCAACGTGCACACGCGCGCCGACGCGGACGCCGAGGGCTGGCGGCTGACGGGCGAGAAGTACTTCGCCAGCAACGTCGGCGCCGAGGTCGCCGTGGTCGCCGCCCGGCGCGCCGATGCGCCCGACGGCATCGGTGGGCTGGGACTCTATGCGCTGCCCCGGCGGGCCAGCGATGGGGCGCTCAACTACCGCATCCGGCGCTTGAAGGACAAGATCGCCACACGCTCGGTGCCCACGGGCGAGGTGGAGCTCGTCGGGGCCGAGGCCGTCGAGCTGGCGCCGCCGGGCGAGGGCATCTATCCGATCATGGAGATCCTCAATGTCTCGCGCATCGCCAACAGCATCGCCTCGGCGGCCTGCATCCAGCGGGCATTGCACGCGGGCTGGGCCTTCGCCCAGGGCCGCCCAGCCTTCGGCCGCCCCGTGGCCGATCAGCCCCTGTTCCGGCGCCAGCTGGAGCAGTGGCAGCAGACGCTCGCGGATGCCTTCGCGCTCGCCTGGGCCGCCGCCGACGAGCTCGATGCGGTATGGCTGGAGCATCGGCCGTACTCCGCGCGCTACCACCGCTTCCGCCTGCTCGCCCATCTGGCCAAATACTGGACCGCCCATCGGGCGATCGCGGCGGCGCGCTGGGCCATGGAGGCCTTTGGCGGCAACGGAGCGGTCGCGGACTTTGGCGTCGAGCGCTTGTTGCGCGAGGCGATGATCCTGTCGATCTGGGAGGGCACACCGCACCGCCAGATGCTCGACGGCCTCGAGGTGATGCAGCGCGAGCAGGCGCACGAGGCGCTGTTCGCGTGGCTGGGCGAGCCCGAGGGGACGGCCGCCCAGCGCGAGCGC
>CAYTWS010000189.1:0-4340 GCA_964442145.1 uncultured Ectothiorhodospiraceae bacterium
CGGCGACCAGCAGCACATCGGCCTCGGGCAGCACTTGCGCGAAGTCGTCCAGCAGATCGCGGGTGCGCGTGTAGCGGTGCGGCTGGAACGCCACCACCAAGCGCCGCTCGGGCCAAGCGCTACGCATCGCCTCGAATGTCGCGCGGATCTCGGTGGGGTGATGGCCGTAGTCGTCGACCAATACGACGTCGCCGTCGCCCCACGCCACCTGGCCCAGCGACTCCAAGCGCCGCCCGATCCCGCCGAAGCCCTCGAGCGCCCGCCGCATGGGCTCGGCCGTCACCCCCAGCTCCCAGCCGATCCCGATCGCCGCCAGGGCGTTGCGTACGTTGTGCTGGCCCGGCAGGTTGAGCCGCAGGCCCTCCAGGCGCTCGCCGTCGGGCAGCGTCACATCGAAGCGCATGCGCTGGCCCTCCGCGACCACGCCCTCGGCACGCAGGTCGGCGGAGGCGTCCAGGCCGTACGTCAGCACCGGCCGGGTCAGCGATGGCAGCAGCGCCCGTGCCTGGGCGTCGTCGATGCAGATCGCCGCGAGCCCGTAGAACGGCAGGTGGTGCAGGAACTCGACGAAGGTGTCGGTCAACCGGGCGAAATCGCCCTCGTAGGTGGGCAGATGGTCGGCATCGACATTGGTCACCACCACCATCATGGGCTGCAGGTACAAAAACGAGGCATCGCTCTCGTCGGCCTCGGCGACCAGGTACGCACTCGAGCCCAAGCGCGCGTTGGCGGCCGCGCTGGTCAACTGCCCGCCGATGACATAGGTGGGATCGAGGCCGCCCTCGGCGAGCACGCTCGCCAGCAGGCTCGTCGTCGTCGTCTTGCCGTGGGTGCCGGCGACCGCGATCCCGTGGCGGAACCGCATAAGCTCGGCCAGCATCTCCGCGCGCGGGACGACCGGGATCCGACGCTCACGCGCGGCCGTCAGCTCGGGGTTGTCCGCCGGGATGGCGGCCGAGACCACCGCCACGTCGGCGGCGGCGACATGGGCCGCGGCGTGGTCACGCATGATGGTCGCGCCGAGGCCCGCGAGGCGTTGCGTGACTGCGTTGTCCTGGCGATCCGAGCCGGATACCTCGTAGCCCAGATTCAGCAACACCTCCGCGATGCCGCCCATGCCAGCACCGCCGATGCCGACGAAGTGGATCCGCCGGATCCGGCGCATGACCGCGGGGATGTGGGGGCTGGCCGCCGTGCTCATCGCGCCACCTCCGCGACGCTCTCGGCCACCGCCTGCGCCGCATCCGGGCGCGCGAGCGCGCGCGCCCGCTGGGCGCGCCAACACAGCGTCTCGCGGTCGGCGAGCAGCTCACCCAGTGCCGCCGCCAGGCGCTCGTCGTCGGCGTCGGCCTCGTCGAGCACGCTCGCCGCGCCCGCTTGCGCCAGCCACTCGGCGTTGCGGCGCTGGTGGTGGTCCACCGCATGGGGGAACGGGATCAACAGCGCGCCCACACCGGCGGCGGCGAGCTCCCAGACCGTCATCGCCCCGGCGCGCCCCACCACCGCGTCGGCCCATGCATAGGCCGAGGCCATGTCCTCGATGAACGGCTCGACGCTGGCGTCGATGCCGGTGTCGGCATACGCCGCGCGCGCCGTCTCGGCGTGGCGCGGGCCGCACTGGTGGCGCACGAGCGGCTGCTGTGCGGCGGGCAAGCGCGCCAACGCCCGTGGCAGGCGCTCGTTGAGCGCGGCCGCGCCCTGGCTGCCGCCCAGCACGAGCAGGCGCAACGGTCCGCTACGCCCATCGAAGCGGGCGCTCGGGTCCGGCAGCTCGCCAATGGCCCGGCGGACCGGGTTGCCCACGGCACGTGCACCGACCGCCGCGGGGAAGCTCGCCGGCATGGCCTCGAGGACCCGGTGGGCCACGCGTGCGAGGACGCGGTTGGTCAGGCCCGCCACCGCGTTTTGCTCGTGGATCACCAGCGGGCAACCCGCGGCCCGGGCGACCAACCCGGCCGGCCCGGCCGCGAAACCGCCCATGCCGAGCACGGCTCGCGGCCGGCGACGGCGCAGCACGCGCCAGGCCTGGACGCAGGCGCGGCCGAGGGTGAACGGCAGCCGCAAGCGCGTGCGCCAGCCCTTGCCGCGGACCCCATCGACGGCCAGCCACTCCATCTCGATGCCGGCGGCCGGCACCGCGCGCGCCTCCAAGCCAGTGCGCGTGCCCAGCCAGACGACCGGGACCGCGGCGACCTGCAATGCCTCGGCGACGGCCAGCGCCGGATACACGTGGCCCCCGGTGCCGCCGGCGGTGATGAGCACGGGCCGATCCATTACGGACGCCCCTCCTTGCGCCGCGCCTGGCGCGCGCCGGCATCGACCTCGTAGCCGATGCGCAAGAGCAAACCGATGCCTGCGCACAACACCAGCGTGCTCGAGCCGCCGTAGCTCATCAGCGGCAGCGTGAGCCCCTTGGTGGGCAGCAGCCCCATGTTCACGCCCAGATTGATGAACGCCTGCAGGGCGATCCACACGCCGATGCCGTAGCCCAGCAGCGCGCTGAATGGCCGGCCGGTTCGCTCGGCGCGATGGGCGATGACGAATGCCCGCCCCACGACGATCGTGAACAGGGCGACGACGGCGGCGACCCCGAGCAGCCCCATCTCCTCGGCGAAGATGGCGAACAGGAAGTCGGTGTGGGCCTCGGGCAGATAGAACAGCTTCTGCACACTGGCGCCCAGGCCGACACCGGTCCAGCCACCGCTGCCGATGGCGATCAGCGACTGGGTGAGCTGGAACCCGCTGTCGAACGGATCCGCCCACGGGTCCAGGAACGCCGTGATGCGCTCGAACCGATACGGTGTCGACACCGCCAGCGCCGCCGTCGTGGCCATCGCCCCCGCCACCACCAGCGCGAAGCGCGTCAACGGCACACCGCTGAGGAACAGAACCGCCAGCGCGGTTGCGGTGAGGACCACAGCCGCACCGAAGTCGGGCTCGAGCAGCAAGAGATAGGCGCAGACCCCGACGACGAACAACGGCCGCAGGAAACCGCCCCAATGGCTCACCAGCTCGGTGTGCTTGCGCACGGCGTAGTCCGCCAGATAGATGAGCAGCCCCAGTTTGGCGGCCTCGGAGACCTGGAAGCCGATGAAACCGAGCTCGAGCCAGCGGGTCGAGCCATTGACGGTGCGCCCGAATCCGGGCACCAGTACCAGCGCCAGCACGACGAGCGTGATGACCATGATCGGCCGGGCCAGTTGCTGCCAGCGCTGCACGGGTATCTGGACCATCAGCCACGCGGCAGCGCAACCGGCGAGGGCGAACACCGCCTGCTTGCTCGTGTAGTGCCAGGGCTCGGATAGCTCGCGCGCGGCGACGGTCAGCGAGGCCGAGGTGACCATGACCCAGCCCAACGCGAGCAGGGTCAGCGAAGCCACCGCGAGCCACGCATCGAGATCGCGCGGCGCCACGGCACCACGGCGATCGCCGCGCTCGGTCATGCGGCCCAAGGGTGCGATCGCGCTCATGCCGCCCCCTTACCGATCGCGTCGGCGAAGGCGCGACCGCGCTCGCGGTAGTCGGCGAACATGTCGAAACTCGCGCACGCCGGCGACAGCAAGACGGCGTCGCCCGGCTGCGCCAGGCGCCGCGCCCGCGCGACCGCATCGCCGAGATCGCGCGCGCGCTCGATCGTGGTCGCGTCCGCCAATGCCGCGGCGATGCGCTCGGCGTCCTGACCCAGCAGCACCACCGCGCGCGCGCGCCGGGCCACGGGCTCGCGCAGCGCTGTGAAGTCCGTGCCCTTGCCGTCACCGCCGGCGATCAGCACCACCGGCCCCTCCATGCCCTCGACCGCAGCGGCGGTAGCACCGACGTTGGTGCCCTTGGAATCGTCGTACCAACGCACCCCGTCGGTGGTCGCGACCAGCCGCGTGCGATGGGGCAGCCCCGTGAACGCCGCCAACGCGGGGGCGGCCGGCGCGGGATCGACCCCGACCGCCCGCAGCAGGGCCAATGCGGCCAGGGCATTGAGCTGGTTGTGGCGCCCAGCCAGCGCCAACGCGGCCGCGGGCAGCAAGGGCCGCTCACCCTCGGCGAGCCAGCTCGCCCCTTCCTGCTCGATCAAGCCGAATTGGCCGGTCTCGGGGGCATCGCGGCCGAACGAGATCGCCGCATGAAACCCGGCCGCCAGCCGCGCCGCCCCCGGGTCCTCGCGGTTGATCACGGCCGCCTCGGCACCGTCGTAGATGCGGCCTTTGGCGGCGGCGTACTCGGCCAGCGAGCGGTAGCGGTCCATGTGGTCGGCGCTGACGTTGAGCACCACGGCCGCCGCCGGGCACAGGCTGAAGGTCGTCTCGAGCTGGAAGCTGGAGAGCTCGAGCACGTAGTAGTCGGGC
>CAYTWS010000190.1:0-4326 GCA_964442145.1 uncultured Ectothiorhodospiraceae bacterium
GGGCGCGCGGGCGGCCGGGGGGGGGGGCGGGCCCCCCCCACGGCCGAGCGCCGGCTCCACGTCGGCGATCGCGAGCTCGGCGACACGCCGGTCGACGTGCCCATGGATCTGCTGCTCGGCAAGACGCCGCGCATGCACCGCCAGACCGAGCGCCGGGCGGCGCCGGCCGACGGCTTCGACACGGCCGGGCTCGACTTCGCCGAGGCGGCCTGGCGGGTCTTGAGCCTGCCGTCCGTGGCCAGCAAGGAGTTTTTGATCACGATCGGCGATCGCACCGTCGGCGGAGTGGTCACGCGCGATCCCATGGTGGGCCCGCGCCAGGTCCCGGTCGCCGACTGCGGCGTCACCACCACCGATTTCACGGGCTACACGGGCGAGGCCATGGCGATGGGCGAGCGCACGCCCGTCGCCGTCCTCGACGCGCCGGCGGCGGGGCGCATGGCCGTCGCCGAGGCCATCACGAACGTCGCGGCCGCGCCCATCGAGGCGCTGGGCCATGTCCGGCTGTCGGCCAACTGGATGGCGTCGACGGGCGAGGGCGGCGACGACGCCGCCTTGTTCGACACCGTCCGCGCCGTGGGCGAGGCGCTATGCCCCGCCCTGGGCGTGGCCATCCCGGTGGGCAAGGACTCGCTGTCGATGCAGACGGTGTGGCAGGACGCCGACGGCGACAAGCGCATGCGCGCGCCGCTGTCGCTGATCGTCTCGGCGTTCGCCCCCGTCTTCGACGTGCGCGCCGCGCTCACGCCGGCACTGGCGCCCGAGCCCGAGGCCACCGAGCTCCTGTTGATCGACCTGGGTGCCGGTGCCAACCGGCTGGGCGCATCGGCACTGGCCCAGGTGTTTGAGCGCACCGGCGCGACGCCGCCCGATCTGGACGAGCCCGCCCGCCTGCGGGGTTTCTTCGCAGCGGTCCAGGCGGCGAACACGGCGGGCCTGCTGCGCGCCTATCACGACCGCTCCGACGGCGGCCTCTTCGCCTGCGTCTGCGAGATGGCCTTCGCGGGCGGCTGCGGGATCGGCATCGACCTCGAGGCGGTGGGCAGCGATCCCGTGGCGGCGGCGTTCAGCGAGGAGCTCGGCGCGGTGGTCCAGATCGACCGCGCCCGCCGCGGTGAGGTCGAGGCCATCTTCGCCCGCCACGGCGTCGACCACCTGCTGCGGCGTATCGGGGCGCCCAGCGATGACGACCGAATCCGTTTCCGTGCGGGCGGCGACGAGCTCTTCGCCGCGGCCCGACCGCGCGTGCACACCGCCTGGCACGAGACCAGCTACCGGCTGCAGGCGCTGCGCGACAACCCCGAGTGCGCGGCGTCGCACTACGAGATCGTCGCCGACGGCAGCGACCCGGGGCTGCCCTGGTCGCCGTCGTTCGATCCGGCCGAGGACATCGCCGCGCCGTTCGTCCAGCGCGGCGCCCAGCCCCGGGTGGCGATCCTGCGCGAGCAAGGGGTCAACGGCCAGATCGAGATGGCGGCGGCGTTCGCGCGCGCGGGCTTCGAGGCCGCCGACGTGCACATGAGCGACCTGCTGGCCGGGCGCGAGTCGCTGGGCGATTTCGCCGGGCTGGTCGCCTGTGGCGGCTTCTCCTACGGCGACGTCCTCGGGGGAGGCGGCGGCTGGGCCCGCTCGATCCTCTACAACGCCCGCGCCCGCGACGAGTTCCAATCCTTCTTCGCGCGCGGCGATACGTTCGCCCTCGGCGTGTGCAACGGCTGCCAGATGATGGCCCAGCTGGCCGAGCTCATCCCGGGGACCGGCCATTGGCCGCAGTTCGTCCGCAACGGCTCGGAGCAGTTCGAGGGCCGGCTGGTCGCCGCCGAGGTCACACCATCGCCGTCGATCTTCCTCGACGCTATGGTGGGCTCGCGCCTGCCCATCGTGGTCGCCCACGGCGAGGGCCGGGCGAGCTGGGGCGGCGGCGGGCCGCCGTCGCCGCAACACGTCGCCATGCGTTTCGTCGATCCCTGGGGGCAGGCGACCGAGACCTACCCGTGGAACCCCAACGGCTCGCCCTGCGGGGTGACCGGGGTCACCAACGACGACGGGCGTTTCACGATCACGATGCCGCACCCGGAGCGCTGCTTCCGCACGGTGCAGCTGAGCTGGCATCCGCCGGGCTGCGGCGAGGATGCCCCCTGGATGCGCATGTTCCGCAACGCGCGCCGCTGGTTGGGCTGAGCGCCAGCGGGCTCGTCATACTGCGGCCGGAGCCGCAACGACACCGGAGAGACGATGCAGGTCAGTGCGGAGGCGCTAGGCGGCAAGAGTGCGCGGCGGCTGCTCGCGGCGGGCGCCGACGAGGTGCTCATCCCGTGCATCGGGCGGGTCGAGGACGCCATCGACAAGGCCGCCCGCATCGATGGCCCCGTCACCGTCCACACCCCGGCCAACCGCATCGACGACCCCGATGCCGTGATCGAGCGCCTCCAGGCCCATGGCCTCGAGCGTGTGCTCCTGGTCTCGGGTAATCCCGGCCACGGCCGCGGCACGCGCACCATCTACGAGCTCATCCCCTACTTCCGGCGCTACGGGCTCCACGTCTCGGTCGGGGCCTACCCGGAGGACTATTTCACGCGCACCAGCCGCGCCCACCGGGCCAAGAGCGCCGGAATCCTGGTCGACAAGCAGGCGGCCGGGGCCGATCGCATCATCACGCAGGCGAGCTTCAGCACCTCCAATATTCGGGCATGGCTGCAGGTGGTGCGCTCGCGCGGGGTGGTGCTGCCGATCCACATCGGTGTGATGGCGCGCGTGCCGCGCAAGACGTTGGCGTCGTTCATGCGCCAGGCGCGCGCCGAGATCTTCTCGCACCCGCGCATGCAGGCGGCGAACAAGCCGAATCTCGATCTCTTCTTCCGCATGCTGCGCTCGACGATGCCGCGGCCCGAGCGCTTCGTCGCCACGGTGCGCACGCTCGACGAGATGGGCGAAAATGACGGCATCCACATCTTCTCCTACGGTGCCGACGTGCGCCATTTGATTGCCGCGGCCCATGGGGTCGATGCCGTCGACACCGGGCGCACGAGCGAGGCCGTCGATCGCGCCTCCTAGGAGCGGGCCATGCAACGTATCCTCTACGACCTTGCAGCGCGAGACCCGGACTGCCGGTTCAGCCAACACTGCTGGCGCGTGCGCCTGGCGCTGGCGCACAAGGGCCTGACCGCCGAGACCCGCCCGTGTCGCTTCACCGACAAGGACGCCATCGCCTTCGCCGGCACGGACAAGTTGCCCGTGCTCGTCGACGATGACGCGGTCGTCACCGACTCGTGGCGCATCCTGGCCTACCTGGCGGATACGTATCCGCGCGAAGGGGCGGCGCTTTTCGGCTCCGACGAGGCGCGGGCCCAGGCGCCATTGTTCAAGCACTGGACCGAGGCGGTCGTGCAGGCGCCGCTGGGGCCGATGATCGTCGCCGACATCCACGCACGCTTGGCGGAGCAGGATCAGGCCTATTTCCGCGAGACGCGCGAGGCCCGCTTCGGGCGCACCCTGGAAGAGCTCCATGCCGAGCGCCCCCAGCGCCTGCCCGCGTGGCGCGAGTCGCTGATCCCGCTGCGGCGCACGATCGCCGAGCAGCCCTTCATCTCGGGAGAGGCGCCGCGGGTCCCTGATATCCTGGTCTACGCGGCCTTCGTCTGGGTGCGCTACGGCTCCGATCTGGAGGCGCTCGAGGAAGGCGATCCCATCGCCGATTGGGTCGCGCGCATGGATAGCGCCTACGCGGGCGCGTAGCAGTGCGTGTCCTACGGAGGTTCGACCGAAGTCGAGCCTACAAACCCTGGAAACCGTGAGATCCGTTTGTGGGGCGCGTTCCAGCGCGACAGGCATGCGGGGCATGTGCGCCCCTCGCTTGGTCCGACCGAAGTCGAACCCACAAACCGTCGAGACCGTGAGATGTGTTTGTGGGTCGCGCTTTCAGCGCGACAGGCTCCGAGGCAAGCTCGCACCACAACCTTGGCCGTTACCACCGGAGCAATCCATGAGCGATCAACCGATCACCTTGTACTATTGGCCCACGCCCAACGGTTGGAAGGTGAGCATTCTGCTCGAGGAGCTCGGCCTGCCCTATGAGGTACGGCCGGTCAATATCACCCAGGGGGAGCAGTTCGACGAGGCGTTCCTGCGCATCAGCCCCAACAACAAGATCCCGGCGATCGTGGATCCGGCAGGCCCGGGCGGCGGCGAGTTCAGCCTGGCCGAGTCGGGCGCGATCCTGCTGTATCTGGGGGAGAAAACGGGCCGATACCTGCCGCAGGATCCGGCCGAGTACTACCGCGCCCTACAGTGGCTGATGTTCCAGATGGGCCACCTGGGGCCGATGGC
>CAYTWS010000191.1:0-4307 GCA_964442145.1 uncultured Ectothiorhodospiraceae bacterium
GCTTGGACAGTGGAGCGGTTGCACTGGATGTTGGCGAGCATGGGCGGATCCCGTTACAGCCGGAGACGGCCACCTCGGTGCTTGAAGACTATGGGAAGAGGAGCGATCCGAGGCGTTTGCGGTTTGCCGTCGCGGCGGGCCTGCTGCTGGGGCCGACCGGCACGGGGGCGGCCGTTTTGGTACTGAGTGCGGTGCGCTTGCGCCGTCGATCAAACGCTGTGGCGCTCTTGATGGCGGTTGCTCTCGGCGTGGCGCTGGCGGGTGCCGTGGTCGCGATCGAGGCGCAGCGCACTGGCGGTGCCGTGGACGGTGCAGCGGGACAGCGCTTGCGCGCTGTCACCAGCGGTGCCTTGACGACACGGGCGCTCGAGCATGCGGCGCGCGCCGATGAGATGCTGCCGGTACGCGCCCATGCCCTAGCAGAATGGATCCGTCGTAGCGGGCCCACGCGAGAAGCCGTGCAGCGTGTCGCCCGAGCGCCTTCATGGTATGAGCAGTGGCACGGCTATCGGGCCCTGCTCGCGGCGGGGTGGCATCCGGCGTCGGCTACCTGTGCGTAGCGCGGACAGGAGCAAGCGTCGTTCGGTGGGAGACCCTCGATGCGTTTTCTGCATAGTGGCGATCAAAAGCCCATGTGAATCAATGCGCCTTGGGCAAGAGCGAGTCATTACACAGCCGTAATATCAAAGCCCGCGGGTCGATCTTGAAGAGGTGCCCGAGCGTTCCTACGATCGCACCGTCTACAAAGCGGTCCCATCGCGGACCCAAAACCCGTAAATGACAAGCCGATAAAAATGGGGTTTGTCCCTAGATAGTAAACGGCCTCGGAGGAGGGAGGGCCCGCTCGCGGTCCGACCCTGAGGTCCCAATGCGGTCCCGTTCCCTGTCCGGCCGAGGCGGCTTCGAAGCGATCGCACGAGGGGAATTGCTCATGATCGAAGCCGAGTCATTGTCGCGGCGCTACGGTGACTGCGTCGCCGTCGACGGTGTTTCGTTTCGGGTAGCCTCGGGTGACGTCGTCGGATTGCTGGGGCACAACGGGGCCGGCAAGAGCACGATCATGAAGATGCTCACGGGCTCGCTCGAGCCCAGTGAAGGACGTATTACGATCGCCGGCGCCGACATGAGCGAGTCTCGCCGGCGGATCCAGCAGCGTATCGGCTATTTGCCCGAGAACTGCCCCGTTTATCCCGACATGACCGTTTATGATTACCTCGATTATCAGGCGGTCTTGCACGGCGTTGCCGACGAGCACCGCGATCGCGCCGTGCGCCGCGCCATTGCCCGTACGGCGTTGCGCGAGAAAGCGCTCGATCCCGTGTCGACGCTCTCGCGTGGGTATCGCCAGCGCGTCGGTGTCGCCCAAGCCATTCTGCACGACCCCGACGTCATCATCCTCGATGAGCCCACCAGCGGCCTGGATCCGTCCCAGATCCATGAGATGCGCGAGCTGATTCGCTCGCTCGCGCAAGGTGCCGCTGTTTTGGTGTCGACGCATATCCTGCAAGAGGTCCAGGCCGTCTGCGATCGCGTGCTCATCCTTCGGGAAGGGCATCTCGCGCTGGATGCGCGCCTGGACGAGCTCGGCGGCGCGCGCCGACTCTTGCTGACGATCGACGCCGAGCCCGAACGCGCTCAGGGCGCGCTACGCGCGCTCGCGGGCGTCGCCCAGGTCGAGTCGCTCGCCAGTGCGGCGGGACAGCACACGTTTGCGGTGCTCGCCGATGACGACGCGGCCGCACTGGCGCCGGCGGTCGCCCGCTGCATCCACGAGGCGGGCTGGTTGCTTTATAAGCTCGAGCCCGAGACGCGCGATCTCGAGGCGGTCTACGCCGAGGTCAACGCCGCCGCTTGAGGAGGAAGAACATGCACGAGCTGCTTCGCGTCTTTCGCCGGGAAGCGGGCGCCTATTTCGCCTCGCCCGTCGCCTACCTGTTCGTGGGCGTGTTCCTCGCGGTGACCTTGTTCGTGTTCTTCTGGGCCGAGGCGTTCTTCGCACGCAACATCGCCGACACCCAGCCGCTTTTCCATTGGATGCCGTTGCTGCTGATCGCACTCGTCGCCGTGGTGACGATGCGCAGCTGGAGCGAGGAGCGCCGCTCGGGTACGCTCGAGGTGCTACTGTCCGCCCCCGTGTCGCCGCTCGCCCTGGTTGGTGGTAAGTTCCTCGCCGCGCTGAGCCTAGTCGCGCTCGCGTTGGTGCTCACGATCCCGCTGCCGCTGACGGTCGAGTTCCTCGGCCCGCTCGACTGGGGTCCGGTCATCGGGGGCTATCTCGCAGCGCTCTTTCTCGGCGCTGCCTACGTCGCCATAGGCCTGTTCGTCTCGGCGGGCACGGACAATCCCATCGTCAGCCTGCTCGTCACCGCATTGATCGGTGGCGCGTTCTACCTCGTCGGCACGGAGTGGTTGACCGCGCTCGCCCCGCAAGGCCTGGCCGATCTCATGCGTGCCCTGGGCACGGGGGCGCGTTTCGACGAGATCACCCGCGGCGTGCTCGACGCCCGCGATATCTACTACTACCTCAGCCTCGTGGCGGTTTTTCTGGCGCTCAACGTCTACACGCTCGAGCGACTGCGTTGGGGCGGTGAGCGCGCCGGCGCGCGGCGCCATCGCGTCTGGCAGGGCGTGCTCGCTCTGGTCGTGCTCAATTTCCTCGCGGCCAATCTCTGGTTGGCGCCCATCCAGTCGGTGCGCGCCGACATCACCGCGGACAATCGCTACGCGCTGTCCGATGCCACGCGTACGTACCTCCACGGGCTCGAAGAGCCATTGATCATTCGGGGCTACCTCAGCCGTAACACGCATCCGCTGCTCGATCCCCTCGTGCCGCAGATGCGCAATCTGCTCAACGAGTACAGCGTGGTCGGCGGCGACTCGGTGGACGTCGAAATCGTCAATCCGAAGGCCGACTCGGAAGCAGCCCAAAAGGCGCAGGAGCGTTTCGGTATCCAGCCGGCCTCGTTGCGCACCGCCAGTCGCTACGAATCCTCCGTGGTGAGCACGTACTTCCACGTGCTCATCAAATACGGCGACCAGAACGTGGTCCTCGATTTCCGCGATCTCATCGAGACCAAACGCGAGCAGGGCGCCGATGTGTCAGTCGGCTTGCGCGATCCCGAATACGAGATCACACAAGCGATCCGCAAGGTCGCGTTCCAGTACCGAAGCGGCGACGTGCTGGCCAGCCTCGAGGAGGCGGTCAACGTCAACGCCTATGTTTCACGACCGCAGCGCCTGCCCGGTCAGCTGAAAACGCTGCGCGAAGAGCTTCGCTCGATGCTCGAGGAGATGAAAAAGGACTCGGGCGGCAAGCTCGCGGTCAACTTCCAAGCCCCGTTGACCGACGGCGATCTCGCCCAGCGGCTACAGCAGGAGCACGGCTTCCGGCCCATGAGCACCGCATTGGGCAGCGGCGACCGCTTCTACTTCCACATCGTGCTCGAGCGTGATGGGCAGACGGAGTCCGTGCGGTTACCGGACAAGCTCGAGGCGAGTGCGCTGCGCGAGGCGATCAAGTCCGGGCTCCAGCGTTTCGGTGACGGCTTCCTCAAGACCGTGGCCGTGTACCAGCCGCAGCCGCAGGGCCGCGGGATGCGCGCGCGCATGCGAGGCGGAGACTACGGCAATCTGATGCAGCGGCTGCGCGATAACGCGGCCGTCACCGAAACCGATCTGTCGGGCGGGCGTGTGCCGAGTAATGCCGATCTGCTGCTGGTGCTCGCGCCCGAGGGCTTGGGCGAGAAGCAACGCTTCGCGATCGACCAGTTCTTGATGCGCGGCGGCACGGTCGTGATGGCGGCCTCGCCCAAGAAGGTCAATGTCGACCAGCGCCAGGGTGTGCAGGTCGAGTCCATTGATACAGGACTCAGCGACTGGTTGAGCCGCTATGGGGTCTCGATCGAGTCGGAACTGGTGCTCGACCCGCAGAGCGGTTCGCTGGTGTTGCCCAAGCGCACGGCCACCGGTGGCGTGCAGATGCAGACGGTCGACTATCCCTACTTCATCGACGTACGCGGCAACGGCTTGGCCGGTGTGCCCACGCTGGGCAACCTCAACCAAGTGACCATGGCTTGGTCGTCGCCGGTCGAGACCTCCGACGCCCAGGGCGGCGATATCGAGCACCGGCCCTTGCTGACGAGCTCGGATCGTGCCTGGACGTCGAGCGGCAGCACGATCATGCCGGACTACCAGCGCTATCCGCAGCGGGGTTTCAAGGCCCCGCAGCAGCGCAGCCGTGAGACATTGGCGGTGATGGCCGAGGGTCGATTCACCTCGGCGTTCAAGGGTAAGAGCTCGCCATTGGC
>CAYTWS010000192.1:0-4294 GCA_964442145.1 uncultured Ectothiorhodospiraceae bacterium
TCAACCCGGGCAAGGCCATCCCGACGCTCAACCGCTGTGCCGAGTACGGCGGCCTCCACGTGCACCACGGCGAGCTGCCCCATGCCGATCTCGAGCGGTATTGAAGCAGCGGCGACCGATGACCGCAGCGCCGAGCTCGCCGAGCGTGTGCGTGCCGCCGCGGCGGCGGCGACGCCGCTGGCGATCACGGGCGGGGGCAGCAAGGCCTTCTATGGCCGGCCCGTGGCCGGTGAGACGCTTGAGGTGGGCCCCCATCGGGGTGTGATCGCCTACGAGCCGACCGAGCTCATCGTGACCGCGCGGGCGGGCACGCCGCTCGCCGACATCGAGGCGCTGCTCGCCGACAACGGCCAGATGCTTGCGTCCGAGCCGCCCCACTTCGCCGGCGGTGCGACCCTGGGCGGGGCCATCGCCACGGGCCTGTCGGGCCCGCGGCGGCCGTTCGCCGGCGCGGTGCGCGACCACGTGCTCGGTGTGCGCTTACTCGACGGGCAGGGCCACGTGCTGCGCTTCGGCGGCGAGGTCATCAAGAACGTCGCCGGCTACGACGTCGCCCGCTTGGCCACGGGGGCGCTGGGGACGCTGGGGGTCATCCTCGATGTCTCGCTCAAGGTCCTGCCGCGGCCCGAGGCCGAGGCGAGTGTGCGCCTGGACGCGGATGCGTCGACGGTCTCGCACCGGGTCGAGGCGGCGCTGCAGGCGGGCGCGCCCATCACGGGCGTCGCTTACGATGGCGAGGCCGGCTGGGTGCGCTTGAGCGGGGCGCGCAGCTCGGTCGAGGCGAGCGCGGAGGACCTCGGCGATGCGGTCTTGCACGAGACCGATTTCTGGGCCGACTTGCGCGATCACCGCTTGAGCGTGCTCGCCGACGGCGCCGATCCCTTGTGGCGCATCGCCCTGCCGCCGCGCACCGCGCTGCCCGAGCTGCCGGGGCGCGCGATCATGGACTGGAACGGCCAGCTGATCTGGTTGCGGACGCCGGCCGCCGCTGATGAGGTGCGGGCCGCGGCCGTGCGCGCCGGCGGCCATGCGACGCTGTTCCGTGGCGGCGCGAGCGACGAGGGCGTGTTCGCACCGCTCGAGCCCGCGGTGATGCGCTACCATCAGCGGCTCAAGAACGCCTTCGACCCGGAGCGTATCCTCAACCCCGGGCGCATGTACCCGGAGCTGTGAGCCGATGCAAACGAACCTGGCGCCCGAGTACCGCGAGTCCGCCGCCGGCCAGGAGGCCGACGCCATCCTGCGCAAGTGCACCCATTGCGGCTTCTGTCTCGCGAACTGCCCCACCTACCGCCTGCTGGGCGACGAGCTCGACAGCCCGCGCGGGCGCATCTACCAGGTCAAGCAGCTGCTGGAGGGCGCCGAGGCCACGCCCCAGATCCAACAGCACCTGGATCGTTGCCTCACCTGCCGCGCCTGCGAGACCACGTGCCCGGCCGGGGTGGAATACGGGCGCCTGGCCGATCTGGGCCGCCAGATCGTCGAGGACCAAGTCCCTCGCGCCCGGCGCGAGCGCGGCCTGCGCGCGCTGCTGCGGTGGCTGTTGCCGCAGCGCCGGCTCTTCGGTGTCCTGCTCACGCTGGGGCGGACTTTCCGGCCGCTGGTGCCGGGCGTGTTGCGCCACCACATCCCGAAGCGCCGGTCCGCGCCGCCGTGGCCGGCTGCACCCGCCCAGCCGGTGCGCCGCGTGGTGCTGTTCGAGGGCTGCGTGCAGCCGTCGATGGTCCCGGCGATCGACGCGCATACCGCGCGCGTGCTCACCGAGCTGGGGATCGAGGCGGTGCGCGCGCCCGCGGGCGGCTGTTGCGGCGCGATCGATCAGCACCTGGGCCATCCCGAGACCGCGCGCGAGCGGGTCCGGCGCAACCTCGACGCCTGGCAGCCCGCCATCGACGCCGGCGCCGACGCCATCGTCGTCAACGCCAGCGGCTGCGGCGCCCAGGTGGCGGAATACGGCCACGCCTTGGCGGGCGATCCCGACTACGCCGAGCGCGCCGCCACCGCCAGCCGCCTCGCCGCCGACCCGGTCGAGCTATTGGCGCCCTACGCCGAGCAGCTGCGGCCGGCCGACGATGTGCCGCGGCGCATCGCGGTGCACTCGCCCTGCACGCTCCAGCATGGGCTGGGGATGGGCGATCGCCTCGAGCGCCTGCTCGCGCGCATCGGCTTCGAGGTCGTGCCCACCATCGACCGCCACATCTGCTGCGGCTCGGCGGGGACCTACTCCCTCCTCCAGCCCGAGCTCGCGACCCGCTTGCGCGACGACAAGGTGGCCAAGCTCGAGCGCGGCGAGCCCGAGGCCATCGCCACCGCCAACATCGGTTGCATGACGCACATCGAGACCGGTACCGATGTGCCCGTGCGCCACTGGCTCGAGCTGGTGACCGGGTCGGGCTGAGAGCCGGAGCCACAGGCCTCGTGCACCCGAGGCGCCCCCTCGACCTTGAGTCCGGCCCGTGTCGAGGTTCCTCGCGGCGCACCAGCTCGACCATGGTGCGGAGCTCGTCCGGCTTGGTCATACCGGCCCTACAATAGCGCGCCCGCACCATGGCAATCGGCGAGCCTGCGCGCATGGAAATCGCTGCCTTGTGCGCCCAGAATCGCAGTCGTGACTGGCGCGACAGGGCCCGCTCGCCATGCAGCGACCCAATGCCGATCATACGGGCGTCATCGCGCCCCCACCCGTGCTCTATGGGGTGGCGTTGGGCGTCACCGCCGTCTTGGACTGGTGGCTACCGCTTGCGCTCGCCGGCCAAGGGTTAGCCTTGTGGGCCGGGGCGGCACTGCTGGGCGCCGGCTTGGCGCTCAATCTTTGGGGCGTCTACACTCTGCGGCGCCACGAGACCGCGGTGCATCCGACGCACCCCGCCAACCGCATCGTCGACACCGGCCCCTTCCGGTTTTCGCGTAACCCGTTATACATGGGATTGAATGGGGCGTTCCTCGGCATCGCCCTGATGCTCGACAGCCTCTGGGGGCTGATCGCGCTCGCGCTGTTGTTGCCGCTCATGCACTACGGTGTGATCCGCCGCGAGGAGATCCATCTACACGCCCGCTTCGGCGACGCCTATGCCGCCTATTGCGACCGGGTCCGTCGCTATCTGTGAGCGCTGCGCCCAGGCTTGGCCCTCGCCCGGCGGTGTCCGGCGCGCGCCGGGGGCAGCGATCGCTGTCCGACGCCGCCGCGCCGATGGCGCATGAGCGCGATGGCCCGCGGGGGTTGATCCGTTGCGCTATCTCGCGTTCGTGCGTGTCAATGCGCGGCTCCTCGCGTTCGGTTTCGTGCTGCCATTCGCCTCGGCGTTCGGCCAGACCTTCTTCATCGGCGTCTTCGGGGGCGAGCTCCGGGCGGCCTTCGAATTGGGCAACGGCGAGTTCGGCCTCGTCTACTCGCTGGCCACGCTCGTCAGCGCGGCCTGCTTCGTCGGGCTCGGCCGTTTGATCGACCGCGTCGACCTGGCCACCTACACCGCCGCGGTAGGCCTGGCATACGCGGGCGCTTGCTTGGCGCTGGCGCTGGTGCCGGCAGTGCCCCTACTGCTGTTCGCCGCGTTCCTGCTGCTGCGCCTGACCGGGCAGGGGCTGATGAGCCACATCGGCGTGACCACGATGGGGCGGTATTTCGAGTCGGGGCGCGGCCGCGCCGTCGGCATCGCTAGCCTCGGCTTCCCGGCGGCCGAGGCCGTGTTCCCGCCGCTGGGCGCGGCCCTGATGGCGTGGATCGGCTGGCGATCGACCTGGGCGGCCATCTCGATCGTGCTCGCATTCGGGGTGGTGCCGCTGTCGC
Organism: uncultured Ectothiorhodospiraceae bacterium; assembly: GCA_964442145.1. Taxonomy (GTDB): domain Bacteria; phylum Pseudomonadota; class Gammaproteobacteria; order XJ16; family Halofilaceae; genus Halofilum. Next base: position 3,788 of record CAYTWS010000192.1, read on the forward strand.
TGTGGCTCGTGCGCGGCCACGCCCAGCGCGAGCGGCTGCGCGGCGAGGCGCTCGCACAGCGCGCCAGCGAGGGCGAGGCCACGAAGGCCTGGCGCATGGCTCGGGTCGCCCGCGATCCGTACTTCTATAGCGCCTTGCCCGCTACGCTTTTCACCCCGTTCGTCGTGACGGGGCTGTTCTTCCACCAGGCCGAGCTCGCCGCGGGCAAGGGCTGGAGCAGCGAGTGGTGCGCGACGGCGTTCATCGTCTTCGCGCTCGCCTCGGTGGCCGCGACCCTGGCCGTGGGGCCCTTCGTCGACCGCATCGGTGCACGCCGCGTCCTCGCATGGGTGCCGCTGCCCTTCGCCGCCGGCCTGGCTGCACTGGCCGCCGGCGATGCGCACTGGATCGCGCTCGGCTTCATGCTGGGCGCGGGCCTGACCGCCGGCGCCAACATGACGCTGCTGGGGGCGCTCTGGGCCGAGCTCTATGGCAGTGCCCACTTGGGCTCGATCCGCTCGGCGGTCT
>CAYTWS010000193.1:0-2606 GCA_964442145.1 uncultured Ectothiorhodospiraceae bacterium
GCTCGAGGCCCCAGTTCTCCAGCATGCGCGCGTGCAGGAAGTACTGGTTGATCGCCGTGAGCTCGTGCTTGAGCGCACGATTGAGGTACTCGATGACCTTGGCGTCACCCTGCATATGCCCCGCTTTCCCGAGTGGCAAATGAGGCCTTCAGTCTAGCGCCGTCGTCCGGGGGACGCCAGGTGCGACGACGGCCTACGCAGGGACGGCCGCGGGCAGCTCCACGCCCTCGGGGAACGCCGGGAATTCCGCGGCGACGGCCTCGGCGAGGACGTGTCGGGCGGTGGGCTCACAACGGCCACAGCAGGTGGAGACGGCCAGCTCGAGCTGTAGCTGCTGGAAGGTAACCACACCTTGGCGGACTGCCCGGCGAATCTGGCGGTCGGTGACCGCGTTGCAGACGCAGACGTACATGGAACCTCCGAACCCGGCGCTCACCGGGCGCCGATGGATCGAGTATACGTGCGGTTGCGAATGATTCGCAACCGAAATGTGTTCCGAACTGCACGTGCAGTCGAATTCGGGCGCGGGGCCAAGCGGTCTCAGGTGTGCGCGCATCGGCGCCGGCCTGGCGCGCGCGGGGCCATGTAGGCGATAATGATCGGCTTTCCCAAATGCTCGCAGTGGGAGGGAGGCGCCGTGTCCGAGCCGCGCGTCGGGGTCGTGATGGGCAGTGACAGCGATTGGCCCGTGATGCGCCACGCTGTCGAGCGACTGGAATCATTGGGCGTGGCGGTCGAGGCCCAAGTGGTCTCGGCGCACCGCACGCCCGACCGCATGTTCGCCTACGCCGAGGGCGCCGCCGAGCGCGGGCTCGCCTGCATCATCGCGGGTGCCGGCGGGGCGGCGCACCTACCCGGCATGCTCGCGGCCAAGACCGTCCTGCCGGTGTTGGGTGTGCCTGTGCCCTCGCGCTACCTCTCGGGCCAGGACTCGCTGTACTCGATCGTGCAGATGCCCAAAGGGATACCGGTGGCGACCTTCGCCATCGGCGAGGCCGGTGCCGCCAACGCGGGCCTGTTCGCGGCGGCGATGCTCGCCGGCGCCGGCGGCGATCGTGAGCTGCGCTCGCGCTTGGCCGCCTACCGCGACGAGCTCAGTGACAAGGTCGAGCGCATGGAGCTGCCCCCCCAATCATGACGGGGCGTCGTATCCTGCCCGGCGAGACCCTCGGGATGCTCGGCGGTGGCCAGCTCGGGCGCATGTTCACGCTCGCGGCCCGGCGCATGGGCTACCGCGTGCTCGTGCTCGATCCCAAGCCGGCCAGCCCGGCGGGCCAGCTCGCCGACCGCCAGATCGTCGCTGACTACGACGACGCCGAGGCGTTGGCCGAGCTCGCCCATCATTGCCCGGCGGTGAGCACCGAGTTCGAGAAGGTGCCCGCGGATGCGCTCGAGCGTTTGGCCCGGGACTGCTACACACGCCCGCATGCCGGCGCGGTCGCGCCCACCCAGGATCGCATCGCGGAGAAAGGCTTTTTCGAGCGCCACGACCTGCCCACCGTCGCCTGGGCCCCTGTGGAGCGATCCGATGACGTCGAGCGTGCGCTCGAGGCGGTCGGCCTGCCCGCACTGATCAAGACCGCACGCGGCGGCTACGACGGCAAGGGCCAAGCGCTGGTCGACTCGGTCGCGGACGCGCACGCAGGCCTCGAGGCGCTGGGCCACAAGCGCTGCATCCTCGAGCGCCGGGTGGCACTGGCGACCGAGGTCTCGGTGATCGTCTGCCGGGGCGCCGACGGGGTCACGGCCTGCTATCCGGCCGGCGAGAACGTCCACGTCGACGGCATCCTGGCGACCACGCGCGTGCCCGCTGGCGTGGATCGCGCGGTCGCCGAGCGAGCACGGGCGGTCGCCACCGATACGGCCGCCGCGCTCGACTACTGCGGTGTGCTGGGCGTCGAGCTCTTCGTCACCGTCGACGGCGAGGTGCTGCTCAACGAGCTGGCGCCGCGCCCGCACAATTCCGGCCACTACACCCTCGATGCGTGTGCGCCCGACCAGTTCGAGCAGCAGGTGCGCCTGCTGTGCGGCTTCGCTCCGGGCTCGACCGCGCTCCAGTGCGCCGTGGCCATGGTCAATCTCTTGGGTGACCTGTGGGGCGATGGCGCCCCCGACTGGTGCCGCGTGCTCGACGAGCCCGGCGCGCATCTGCACCTCTACGGCAAGACCGACGCCCGCCCCGGGCGCAAGATGGGCCACGTCAACGTCCTCGCCCAAGAGCCCGCGACCGCCTTGGCGCAGGCCGAAGGCCTACTGGCCGACCTCGGCGGCCGGCCCCGTTAGGCCGCGTACGCACCGCCGCTGATCCGCCCAACGCCGGTTTTCGCCCGCTGGACATCCGCTCGGCTCGTACCGGGCACGGCCCGCTCGGGCGGCGGCGGTTCCGATGGCCAAGGCAACACCCGGCGCAGCGAGGTGCCGGAAGCCCCTCCAACGATCAATCGCAACGTAGGCCGGTTTTTGCCCGTTGGGTCCCCGTTCGGTTGGTATCGGGCACGGCCCGCTTGGGCCGCGGCGGCTCCGGTGGCACAGGCAACAACCGGCGCGGCTGGGGAGCTTGGGGTGGGGCTGTTCGGGTCGACGGCGAACGATCGACAGCAATTCAT
>CAYTWS010000193.1:2616-4270 GCA_964442145.1 uncultured Ectothiorhodospiraceae bacterium
GCGGGGGCCGCCCCGGCCCCCCCCCCACCCCCGGGGGGGGGGGGGTGTGGGGGGGGGGGGGGGGGGCCCCTCGACGGCGATCGAGCGCCGGCAATTCATGCCGGCTATTGCTTGGGGCGGTGGCTGCGGTGACGACCCGCTTGCGGGGGTGGCGCTCGACGTCGCGCGTGGCCTATCGGGGAGCAATAACCGGCCTACCACTGATTGGCCCTCGCGGTCTGATCCGGCCGGTAGGCCGGCTTTTGCCCGTTGGATGCCCATTCGGGGTGTCTCCGGCACGGGTGCTGGCGGGCCTGGGGCGGTCCCGGTGGCACCGGCAACAACCGGCGCAGCGAGGCGCCGCAAGTCCGAACCGCTCGATTTCCCGGCAATCCGGCGCCAAAGGGTCCATACTCGGGCCAGGCACCGATCACACGGGAGCGAGCCATGAGTGACGGCTACGACCAGCGCGTACAGCGCCTCACGACACCGAATGCATGCGCCATCTTCGAGCGCAACGCCCACGACCGCGGCCGCAGCGATCTCGCCGAACAGGCGCGCCACCGCTGGATCGAGCTCAGCGCCGCCGCGCTGGCCGGCGAGACGGCCGGTCACAGCGCGCTCGACGATGCCCTGTGGGCGGGCCTGTCGGCCCAAGAATACGTACTGGGACGCGCGGCGACGCCGACGCGCCAGCGCTTCAAGCGCACCGGACCCGCCAAGACGGCCGAGCGCATCGTCTGCCAGAGCGAGTCGGGGGTCGGGCTGGCCGTATTGGCCGACACGGGGCTGCTGGACTACGCCTGGGAGAGCATCGTGATGCGCTATCCGGAGGCTTTCTCGGAGAAAGCGGTGGCGCGCTCGCGCGAGCGCCTGGTGGCCCAAGAGGCTGCACCCGCTCAACAAGCCGTAGCGAGCTGACCCCGCATCCGGAGTGGCCTTGCCGCCGGCCTCCGGTGCGCCGGTCGTCGAGCGCTGCCTAGTGCTTGGGCCGTGGTGGGCGATGCACGCTGATGGCCGTCGTTGGGGCGAGCGACGGCCGCGTCGACCAAGAGCGGGGCCGCGCCCGTTCTCCCTCGCGGGGGATGGGCGTGAAGATACGCCGGTTCTTGCTCGAAATGCCCCACACGCGACCTCTACCGCCACCACGCCCGCGGGGCCAGCGGGGTGTCCACCGCGCCAAGCAATAGCCGGCCGATCAATAATCGGCATCGGCGATGACCTACGCACCTCGCTCGCCGGTTGTTGCCTTTGCCAATCGCGGCGCCGTGGTGTCATGCGGTTGTTGGCAACCGGCGCCCAACGGGTGCCCACCGGGCAAAAACCGGCCTACGTCGTTCGGTTTGCTCGTCGGGTCGGCAGCGACGGCGCGGTTTGCCCAACCGTAGGTACGCTCTTGCCCGTCGCGCGCCCGTTGGGCGTGCATGTGGCACAGGCTCGGTGAGCCGCGGCAGTCGGCCGTCGCACAGGCGCCGCCCGCCAAGCGGGGCGTCGCTAGACCCGAGCCGCGCCCTCGCCAGTAGGCCGGCTTTTGCCCGCTGGACCCCCGTATGGCGTGGGGCCTGGCACGGACTAGGTGAGCCGCATAGGTCGACATCGCACAGGCAACAGCTGGCAAAGCGAGGGACCCGTTAACGCCACGGAGCGCGGCCGTTCTACAGCAACACCGCGAAGA
>CAYTWS010000194.1:0-4255 GCA_964442145.1 uncultured Ectothiorhodospiraceae bacterium
AGAGCCTATCGGGCCGCCCGGCACGCGAGAACAACGGTCTCGTTTGATCGCTTACCCACAAGGCGGGGTTTTTTAATGCGCGGATGAGGGAGTGTGGCCGAACCCTCCGTTCGACGAATCGGCAGGATTGCCGATCGGGACGCCGCGCGTAGCGCGGCGCCCGAAGGGCGAGGGCCAGGGATGGCCCGAGTCACCGTTTCGCCGGGAGCGAAACGGGGCTGCGCGGCCGCAGCAGGCCCGAAGGGCCGGGTCCATGGACGAGAGCCCGGCAATCCCTGTCTCGAATCCTCTCACCTCGCCGCGGCCACGTAGGGCGGGGCTTGTTATCGAGCCCACGCGGGACCGTGGACGAACCCGGCGATGCTGGAGTATCCGTCGTGAGGTACGCCCGCATCGCCTCCGCGCTTCCGCGCTCCGGCGACGCGGGCCTACTAGCCCGTGCAAGAGCCCAACACGGTAGGCCCGCGTTGGCGCCAGCCAATGCGGGCATCGATGGCGTCGTCACACGTCACCCTCTAGGTAACCGCCGACAAAAAAGCCGGCGTGGAGCCGGCTTTAGGAGGGATGGCGCGCCCGGGAGGACTCGAACCCCCGACCTCGTGGTTCGTAGCCACGCGCTCTATCCGACTGAGCTACGGGCGCCTTGAGAGAGATGCATTGTCTTTACACGGGCGTCCTCGGTCAAGGCCCGGCTTCGCCCGGGCCAGCCTCGCGCTTGAGGCCCACCTCGGTGGGTCGATCGCGCAGGAAGATCACGGGCAGCGCGGCGCTGGCGACGACCACCAACAGCACGATCCCGTAGAGCTGCTCCGACAGGACGCCCATGTTGAGGCCCACCGTGGCGGAGATGATCCCGAAGCTCAGGCGATAGTTGAACAATAAGCCGACGAATCGACCTGGCAGTGCCAGCAGGCGTTGCGCCGGGATGGCCGTACCGAGGAACTTCAGCCCGCAAGCGACGGCGAACAACAGCAGGGCGATCCAGAGGCTATCCAGCGAGATCACGCTGACATCGAACTTGGTCCCCGCGTGGAGAAAGAAGATAGGGGCGAAGAAACTGAACACGATCCCCTTGAGCTTCTCCTCGACTTCGTCGTGCGAGTCGACGACCTCGGACAGGACCAAGCCCAGCGCGAACGCGACGACGGCTGGATGGATACCGCCGACTTGCTCGGCCATGAAACCGATGGACACCAGCAGAACCAGGACGAAGCGCAGCTCGAGCTCGACCAGCGAATAACGGTAGCGCCGAAAGATCCAACGCCCGAGCTGGGGCAAACCGACGAACGACGGGATCACCACGAGCAGGAAGATAGCTGTTCCCCAACCCACCTCGCCCAGGATGATCGCGAGCACCACCATGCTCAGCACGTCGACTACGGTGGCGGCGGCGAGCACTGTTTGGCCCAGGTCGCGCTGCAGCAGACCCCGCTCCTTGAGCCCTTGGAACACGAGTGCCAGCGACGTCGTCGAAAGGGCGACACTGATCAGGCCGGCGGCGAGCAGCGACACCCCGATGATGTAGTACGAGACCAGGAAAACGCCGGCGAGCGGCGCCGCCAGGGAGCACACCCCGATGAGTACACTCGCCTTCCAGGTATCGCGTAGGCGATTGACGTCGACCTCGAAGCCGGCCATGAACATCAAACCGAGCATGCCCAGATTGGCCAGGAAGTGGAGCCAACCCAGATCGGCGAGATCACCCAGCCAGGCGGCGAGCAATACCCCGGCGAGGATCTCGATGATCGCCGACGAGATATTGAGCTCGAACGCGAGTATCGCGGCGATGACGAGGGTTACGGCAACGGCAATCGACGGATCCATAGAGCCAGCTCACATCGCGCCAAGGGGCAGCGGAACGCGCGATCGTAACGTGTGCCTGCGCGCGCACCCAGCCCCTCGCGGCGGCGGACCCGTCGCGCCGACTGGGCGGCTTCAACGCCCCGATCGGGCGAGACACCGGGCGAGCCAGGCGCCGGCCCAGGGTGCGGTCATGAGCCCGTGTGCGCCGTGGCCCGTGTTCACCCAGACGCGCTCGCCGACCGGGCCGACCAGCGGCAGCCGATCGGGTGTGACCGCACGAATGCCGACGAACCGCCCATGGCCAGCAGCATCCGGATAATCCGGGTCGATCATACGCAGACGCGCCAGGTTGGCGCGGTCGTCCTCGGCGCGCGGTGCGAGGTCGGTGTCGCCCGGCTGCGCCGTGCCGCCGGCCCAATGGACGCCGTCGATGGGCGGCGTTACATAGCCGCCGCTCGAGACCGCCAAGCGCAGACGGGCCGAGGCCTCACTGGGGAAGAACGCGCTCGCCTGGCCCCGTACCGCGTTCAAGCGGTGGGCCACGCCCGGCCATAGGGCACCCGTCGCCATCCCCGCCGCCAGGACCACGTGCGCTGCCCGGCGCCACAGGTGGCCGCTCACATCGTGGAGGGCGACGGCGTCAGCGCCCTGCTCGAGGTGGCCCACGGTGACGTGCTCGCACTGTAGCCGCGCCCCCGCACGCGCACGCAGAGCGCGGCAGAGCTGGGCCGGCACGACACAGGCACCGCGGTGGTGGAGCAAACCGGGGCCGCTCGGGCGGATGCCGACACGCCGCCGCGCCGCATCCGGCTCGAGCGCCTCGACCCACGGGTCGTAGCCGGCCCGGGCGCGCGCATGGCGACGGCGATCGCGCTCGGCCGCGGGCAGCAGCAGCACGCCCCGCGCCCGGCATCCGCTGTCGAGGCCCGTGGCCTCGAGGCGCTGAAGCAGGGCCGCGGTATAGCGCGCGCCGCGGGCCCGGAGACGAGTGAGGCGGTCGGTCGGCGGCGTAGGGTAGGGCGCCATGACGGCGGCGGGGATGGCGGAGGCACCGCCGCCGGCGTCGTCGACCAAGGTGACCGCGTAGCCCGCTCGTGCGAGCGCCACCGCCGACGCGGTACCGGCCAAACCCGCGCCCACGACGACGACGTCGAGCTCAGGCGTCACGCAGTGGCGTCGTTGTGCCCGTAGTTACGCTCGACGTAGTCCTCGACGAGCGCCTGGAAGTCGCCGGCGATGTTGTCGCCCTTGAGCGTGACGGTCTTCTCACCGTCGACGTAGACGGGCGCGACCGGGCGCTCGCCCGTGCCCGGCAGGCTGATGCCGATGTTGGCATTGCGGCTCTCGCCCGGGCCGTTGACGACACAGCCCATCACGGCGACGACCATGTCCTCGACGCCGGGATAGCGGTCCTTCCAATCGGGCATGCGCCGGCGCAGGTGATCCTGGATCTCCTCGGCCAGCTCCTGGAAGTAGGTGCTGGTGGTACGCCCACAGCCGGGGCAGGCGACGACCGAAGGTGTGAACGAGCGTAGCCCCAGGCTCTGGAGGATCTGCTGGGCGACCTCGACCTCGCGCGTGCGCGGCCCACCCGGCTCCGGGGTCAACGACAACCGGATGGTGTCGCCGATGCCTTCCTGCAACAGCACCGACAGGGCGGCGGTCGAGGCGACGATGCCGCGCGTGCCCGTACCCGCCTCGGTCAGACCGAGATGCAGCGCGTAGTCGCCTTGATTGGCCAAATCGCGATAGACCGCGATCAAATCCTGGACCCCGCTCATCTTGCACGAGAGGATGATGCGGCTGCGCGGCAGCCCGAGCTCCTCGGCGCGCTGGGCGCTGCCGATGGCCGAGGCGACCACCGCCTCGCGATTGATGAGCGTCAGATCCTTGGGCTCGGCGAGCTTTTGATTCTCGTCGAGCAGCCGTGCCATCAAGTCCTGATCGAGGCTGCCCCAGTTGACGCCGATCCGAACGGGGCGGTCGTAGTAGCAGGCGTAGTCGATCATCTGCGCGAACTGCTCGTCGCGGCGGCTGCCCTTGCCCACATTGCCCGGATTGATCCGGAGCTTGCCCAGGGCCTCGGCACATGCGGGCTCACTGGCCAGCAGCTTGTGGCCGTTGAAGTGGAAATCGCCGACCAGCGGGGCCTCGACCCCGCGGGCATCGAGGCGCTCGCGGATGTAGGGGACGGCCTTGGCCGCCTCCACGGTATTGACCGTGATGCGCACGAGCTCGGACCCGGCCTCGGCGAGCTGGGCGACCTGCTCGACCGTGCCCTCGACGTCCGTGGTATCCGTATTGGTCATCGACTGCACGGCGATGGGGGCATCGCCGCCGATCGTGACGGGACCGACCGGCACGGCCACGGTGCGACGTCGGACGACGGGGTGGATCGGATCGCTCATGGGAAGGTATTCGCGCTGATGCGTTGGCGCGCGATTGTACCGTG
>CAYTWS010000195.1:0-4229 GCA_964442145.1 uncultured Ectothiorhodospiraceae bacterium
GGGTAAAGGTGACGAAAAGCGGCGCATCGGAGCCGTACGTCGAGCGCACCGAGCGGTAGGTCTCCAGCGCCGTAGACTCTTCGACCAGCAAGGACTCGGGCGAGGCATCGAGCTCGAAATGACGCGCCTGGTAGCCGGCTACGGCGATCAGCATGGCCGCGACGCCGATCACCCAGATGGGACGGCGGACGACGAGACCATAGAAGGCGGCCTGAAGGCGGCGGATCATACGCTTCCTCGCTGCGTCGGCGGGCCGGAAGATGAGCAAAGCGGCGCCAAGGGTACCGTTTCGGCGCCGGCGCGTCGCGGGGCGCCCGCATACGGCCCCATATAACGAATCCTCACAGTGATAGAGATATTGATTACTTCACGTGGGCTTCGTCAGCCCCCATCTTGGGGCCATCCGCGGCTCGCATGATCGCGCGCACCGACCGACCGGAGACATCGCCATGGGCCAAGTCGTCGCATTCCGAAACGCGGGAGAACTCGACCAACCGGCAGCGCTCGACGCGCGGCTGGCCGCGTGCGGCGCCCGCGAGCGGGTCGCGCAGACGCTCGAGCGCTTCCCCGGCCGGACCGTGCTGACGTCGAGCTTCGGCGCGCAATCGGCGGTGATGCTGCACATGGCGACGCGTGAGCAGCCCGATCTACCGGTCGTGCTCGTCGATACCGGGTATCTGTTCCCGGAGACCTACCGCTTCGTCGACGAGCTCACCGAGCGCCTGGGGCTCAACCTCCACGTCTACCGCCCGCGCCTGAGTGCGGCGTGGCAAGAGGCGCGCTACGGGCGCCTCTGGGAGCAGGGCACCGAGGGCATCGAGCGCTACAACCGGATGAACAAGGTCGAGCCCATGCAGCGCGCGCTGGACGAGCTCGGCGCCGACGCGTGGCTATCGGGGATCCGCCACGATCAGTCGACCAGCCGCGTCGAGCGGCGCTTCGCCGAGGACCAGAATGGCCGGCTCAAGGTGCATCCGATCCTTGATTGGAGCGACCGCGACATCTACAAGTACCTCAAGGCGTTCGACCTGCCCTACCACCCGCTGTGGCACCAGGGCTACATCTCCATCGGCGACTGGCACACCACGCGCCGCCCGGCCGACGGCATGAGCGAGGAGGACGCGCGCTTCTTCGGCGTCAAGCGCGAGTGCGGCCTGCACACGGAGGTGTAAGCGCCACGCCAGGGGAGCCGCTCGCCCCTCGCTTTTGAAGGATCACGCAAAGGCGCTAAGAGCGCGAAGAAACCAAGGAAATCTTATTGTAGAGGGACGCGGTTTGCGCTTCGTATAGGGCCCGCGGAGCTTCTCACTCCTCGCTTTTGACGGATCACGCAAAGACGCAAAGAACGCGAAGAACAAAAGAAGATTTCGTTCAAGAGCGCATCGGCTTCACGCTTCAGATGCTCGGGCAAAGCGAGGTGCTACACGCCCTCTAGCAGGCCGCTCACTGCTCACCGGCATACCGGAAGCCGAATAGACAGTTACTTGGCGACCTTAGCGCCTTTGCGTGAACCGCAAAGCGAGGTCCTCAACGCCCCACACGCGCCATCGACCGGCCCACCCAAGTGTCAACGCGTGAAAGAAAACCCTCTTTGCGCCCTTCGCGCCTTTGCGTGATCCGCAGAGCGAGGTGCTTCCTAGTCCGCGTAGATCATGCGGCGGGTCATGCCGCCGTCGATGGTCCAGTCCTGGCCCGTGACGAAGCCCGCGGCATCCGACACCAGCCAGGTCACCAGTGCCGCGACGTCGGCGGGCCGGCCGACGCGCCCGGCGGGATGCGGTTCGTGGTCGACCGGGCGGAGCTGCTCGCTCTCGCCGGCGGTGTCGATCCAGCCCGGGCTGACCGCATTGACGCGGACATCGGGCCCCAGGCTCGTCGCCAGCGCGTGGGTGAGCGCCACGACCCCGCCCTTGCTCGCCGCATAGGCCTCACAATCGGGCTCGGACTGGCCCGCGCGGGTCGACGCGATATTGACCATGGCGCCGCCGCCGTCGCGTAGCAGCGGGGCGCCGTGCTTGGCGCACAGGAACACCCCGGTGAGATTGACGTCGATGCGCCGCTGCCATGCCGCCAGCGACAAGCGCTCGACGGGGCCGGTCTCGGCGGCGGCGATCGCGGCGTTGTTGACCAGCGCATCGAGCCCGCCGAGGCGGCGCTTGGCCTCGCGGACGGCCGCCTTGACCTGGGCCTCGTCGGCGACGTCGCCCGGGATCAGCACCACCCGGCCGGCATCGGCGAGGGCCTCGGCCGCCGCCGGCAGAGCGGCGTCGTCGGCGTCGATGCCGAGCACGTGCATGCCCTGCTCAGCCAAGCCGGCGGCGATGGCGAAGCCGATGCCGTGGGCGGCCCCGGTAACCAGTGCGCTGCGGCCTTCGAGCTCGGGATAGTGGGCATGCGCCGTCGGCTGCTCGGGGTGGGTCATTACGGTCTCGCCCATGCGTCGATACCGGCGCTCGCAGCTAGGGCTGGACGTCGGGGCCCCGCCAGACCGCGACCAACATCAAGAACCAGCCCAGCATCAAGGCGATACCGCCGAACGGCGCCGCCGCCCCCAGCGCGCCCGCGCCCGTCAGGGCGAGTCCGTAGAGGCTGCCGCTGAACACCAGCATCCCGAGGAGCCAGAGCCACCCGGCGACGCTGCACGCGCGTTGGCCCGCGCCCGCGACCGGGGCCAGCGCCGCCGCCATGAGCGCCAGCGTATGGACGAAGTGGTAGCGCAACGCCGTGTAGTAGACGTCGGCGCGCGAGCCCAGCGTATCGGCGAGCCCGTGAGCGCCGAACGCGCCCAGCGCCACCGCCAGCAGGCCACTCAAGCAGGCGGCGATCATGGCCCAACGGATCATCGCTGGCGCCCGCCGCGTGCGCGGCCGCGGGCGGGCGCGGCGAGCGCTGTCACCGCGGTCGGGGCCGTCACCGGTCGACCTTCTCCAATACCAGGCGGGGGACGTCGCCCGGGCGCGAGTAGAGGTGCTCGCGCTGCAACTCGCGCAAGGCCTGGTCGCGCTCGCGCTCGGTCTCGAACCAGTCGAATGCCTCGAAGTCGTCGCCCAGCAGATGCGACTGGCGCCTCGGGTGATCGGGTGCGAGTGTCTTGCGGATGCCGTAGCGCTTCATCGTGTGGGGTCCGGACCGCCAAGCGCGGGTACCGCCGATATTCTACGAGCGCGCGCTCGGTGCGTCACGCGCGGGCCTCGCATGAGCAACGCCATAACGGGCACCATTGGCCCTCGCAGGCGAGCCGGGGACGCCACGAGAGATGACGAACGCGCAGCAAGGTTGGCTGCTCGCGGGCATCGGCCTGGGCGGGCTGGTGGTCTACCTGCTCACGCCCATCTTGATGCCCTTCCTCCTGGGCGCCCTGTTGGCCTACCTGGGCGACCCCCTGGTCGATCGGCTGCAGCTGATGCGGCTGCCGCGGACCGCCGCCGTCGGCGTGGTCTTCGGCATGTTGCTCGTCGCCCTCGTCGGCCTCGTGCTGCTGCTGATCCCCATGATCGGCGACCAGATCCGGGCGCTGCAGGCGAATCTGCCCGCCATGCTCAACTGGGCGCAGCAGACGGCGTTGCCCTGGGTGGAGCAGCGCGCCGGCATCGAGTTCACCGACAGACTCGCCCTGGACCGGCTCGGGCGGACATTGGCCAGCCACTGGCAGCAAACCGGCGATATCGCCACCCAGGTGCTCCAGCGCGTGTCGAGCTCCGGGCTCGCGCTGTTCGCCTGGCTGGCCAACGCCGCATTGGTGCCCGTCGTGACGTTCTATCTGCTACGGGACTGGGATCTGCTGGTCCAGCGCGTCCGTGACCTCATTCCTCGTCGTGTCGAGCCGACGGTATCGATGCTCACGGGCGAGTGCGACGAGGTCTTGAGCGCATTCTTGCGCGGGCAGTTCCTGGTGATGGTCAGCCTGGGAGCGATCTACGCCCTCGGCCTTTGGCTCGTGGGCCTCAACCTGGCGCTGCTGATCGGCATGCTCGCCGGTATCGCCAGCATCGTGCCGTACCTGGGCACGATCGTGGGCATCGTCGCCGCTGCGGCTGCCGCCTTGTTCCAGTTCGGCGACGTCTGGCACTTGGTCGCCGTCGCCGCGGTCTTCGGCATCGGCCAGATGCTCGAGGGCATGGTGCTCACGCCCCTGCTGGTGGGCGACCGCATCGGCATGCACCCGGTCGCGGTCATCTTCGCCGTGCTCGCCGGCGGCCAGCTGTTCGGCTTCGTCGGCGTGCTGCTGG
>CAYTWS010000196.1:0-4228 GCA_964442145.1 uncultured Ectothiorhodospiraceae bacterium
TGCGAGCCGACATCCGGACAAGGTCAGAGGCTTGGCGTTCATGGAGGCGCTGCTCTTCCCAATTCCTGGCTACGACTCCCTCGATCCCGACACACGGGAGTTTTTCCAGAATCTGCGCTCGTCGCAGGAGATGGCCGAGTACATGATGGTCGAGCAGAACCTGTTCATCGAAGGGGCACTGCCGGGCATGACCCAGCGCACACTCGAGCAGCACGAGCTCGACGCGTATCGCGCGCCCTGGTCGGATCCCAGCGATCGCAAGATCCTGTGCAAGTTCCCGCAGAACCTGTGCATCGGCGGCGAGCCCCCGGCCATTTACGACATGCAGATGGCGTACATGGACTGGCTCCAGCGCACCGAGGTGCCCAAGCTCCTCATCCACGGTGACCCGGGGCTGCTCATGTCCCCCGAAAGTGCGGCCTGGTACCGCGACCGCCTGCCCCGGACCGAGACGGCGAACATCGGCGGCGGGCTGCACTACCTCCAAGAAGACCAGCCACGAGCGATCGGCGCGGCCATCGCCGACTGGATGGAGCGCCATGCCTTGTAACAGCGCGCGCAGCGGCGCCGGCGCGTCAGCGAGCACACACGCGCGGCCATCGTGGCGTCGAGTTCGCGTATCATGCGCGGCTGGATTCGCAGTCGGGGCCGGGGCACGGTTGTGCCGTATGATGCCGGCCCCCACGTAGAGGCGCATGATGCATACCACGACCCACGAGCACGCACCCGTGCAGTTCGTATCGGTGACGCTCTCGGGCGATCTGGGCACCAAGACCGGCAACACCCGCTGGGCGTTCCACCGCCAGCTCCGGGCCAATATCAAGGCGACGCTGGCACGCCATGGCTACGATGCCCGCCTGCGCGACCGCCGCGACCGCATCGACCTGGAGGGCATCGATGCGGGCGCGGTCGAGCCCTTGGCGCGTGTCTTTGGTATCCGGGCGGTGCGCTACGTCACCGCGGTGCCCTGGCACTCGCTCGACGACATCGTCGCCGCCGGTGAGCGCCTCTACGGCGAGACCGTCGCGGGCCGCAGCTTCGCGGTGCGCCCGCGGCGGGTGGGCTCGCGCAATCAGATCGCTATCTCCAGCGACGCCCTCGCCCGCCAGCTTGGGGCGCGCTTGGTGGACGCCGGCGGCTGGGTCGATTTGGACCACCCGGAAGTGCCCTTGCGCGTCGAGGTCCGCCCCAAGGACGTGCTGTTCTTCCACGAGAAGATCGAGGGGCCCGGAGGCCTACCCATCGCCACCGAGGGCCGTGCGCTCGCGCTGATATCGGGCGGCTTCGACTCGGCGGTGGCCGCGTGGGAGATGCTGCGCCGGGGTGTAGACTGCGATTTCGTCCTGTTCAACCTGGCCGGCGCGGCCCAGGAGGAGCCCGTCCGACGGGTCCTGCATGCGCTCGACCGCGCGTGGATGGGCGGTGCCGATGCACGCCTCTTCGTCGTCGACTTCCGGCCCGTCATCGCCGAGATGCGCCAACGCGTGCCCGCTCCCTACTGGCAGGTGCTGCTCAAGCGCTCGATGATGCGTGCGGCCGACCAAGTCGCCCAAGCGAGTGGCGCGCGCGCGCTGATTACCGGCGAGGCGCTTGGCCAGGTCTCATCGCAAACATTGGCCAATCTCAGCGCGGTAGCCGCACGCGCCGAGACACCCGTTCTTCGGCCATTGCTCGGGCGCGACAAGCACGAGATCGTCGCCCTAGCCCACCACATCGGCACCGCCGAGATCAGTGCCACGGTCGAGGAGTTCTGCGCACTCAACGTGCGCCGGCCGCTGACCCACGTCCGCGCGGGCGAGCTCGACGAGCAGGAACAGCGCCTCGATCCCGAGCTGGTCGCGACCCTGGCGCGCCGCGCCCGGCAAGTACCCAGTAGCGCCTTCGGTGACCCGATCGAAGGCTCGCCCGAGCTCGAGCGGGTACCCGAGCACGTCGCCGTCGTCGATCTGCGCAGCGAGGCCGAGCACCGCCAGTGGCACTGGCCCGAGGCGATCCACATGGAATTCGACAAGGCCATGGCGCACGCGGAGCGGTTACCGCGCGACCGCGCGTACCTGTTCTATTGCGAGGTCGGCCTCAAGAGCGCGTATCTCGCCCAGGTCATGCGCGAGGCAGGGTTCGAGGCCTACAGCTTCCGCGGCGGTGTGCGCCCTATGCAGCGCTATGCCGAGCGCATCCAAGCCGACACGGCGTTGCGCGCCTGAGGGCGCGCCGCCGCGTCCCAAGTCGCCATGCAACGTGTTGGTGTCGGCTCGAGCAACCCGGCCAAGGTCGCCGCCGTCCGGCGCGCCTTCGACGAGCTCGCGCCGCACGACCACGAGATCGTGCCCGCCGAGACCGACGGCGGCCGCGACCAGCCATGGAGCGAGGCCGCCACGCGCGACGGCGCCATTGCCCGTGCCCGCGCCGCGATCGAACCAGCGGGCCGCGACTGGGGCATCGGCCTCGAGGGCGGCCTCGCCGAGGACGACGCTGGCCTGCTGGTCACGAGCTGGATCGCCGCGCTGCGCGCGCACGGCGGCATCGGCCTCGCCCGCACGGCCGCGTTCTACCTCCCCGAGGGGATCGCCGCCGACGTGCGCGCCGGCCACGAGCTCGCCGAGGCCTGGCGCCGCGCCCAGGGTATCGAGGGCATCGGGCGTGGCGGTGGCACGGTGGGCCGGCTCACGCGCGGCCGCGTCGACCGCGCCCGCCTCTACAGCGACGCGGTGGTGCTCGCCGTGACGCAAGTACGCCCTTGATAGCCGCGTATCGGCTTCAGCCAAGGCCGTCGGCCGCGCCCATCTCGTTTCATCCGACGCGAGCACCCCAGGCCATGGCCGGCCCGCAGCGCGCGGCGACATGTTCCCGGCCCCAAGGGCCTCGCCCCAGCGAGATCGCGCTCGTAGGCCCGCCTTGGCGCCAGCCAAGGCGGGCGTATTAGGCCATGACCACATCGCCTCCGCGTTCCGGCGCTCCGACGACGCGGGCCTACGTTGAGCGCCGCCCCGCCCCAGCGAGACCGCGCTGGTGGGCCCGTCTTGGCGCCAGCCAAGGCGGGCGTATCAGGCCATGCCCACACCGCCTCCGCGTTCCGGCGCTCCGACGACGCGGGCCTACGTTGAGCGCCGCCCCGCCCCAGCGAGACCGCGTTGGTAGGCCCGCCTTGGCGCCAGCCAAGGCGGGCATATCGGGCCATGCCCGCATCGCCGCAAGCGCAGGCGGTGCGTCCGCGGCCCCCTCAGTCGTAGCGCTGGAACCGCTCCATGAGGCCCCCGAGCGTGTCACGGGGAACCACCGTACTCGAGCTCCTTGTAGGGCAGCATGGCCGGCCCCGACCAGCCCTGGCTACGCAGCTGGAAGGCCTCCTCCTGGGCCTTGTGCCGCGTGGTCTCCCACGCCGGATTGTCGAAGAAGTCGGCCGCCTCGCGGGCGAAGCGCCCCTCGGCGTCGAGCGAAAATCCCAGGCAGCTCACCACGGGTAGGCAATATGGCCCGGTCACCGGTGTACTCACCGGTACCGGCATCAGCGGCATGTTGTGCGAGCCGCGGGCGTCAGCGCCGACGTAGTGCGCCTTGCCATACGGCATCAATAGCTCCTCGGGCGCCGGGAAGATGCCCTGGGTGCGCACGATGGCGACCGGATCGTCCTTGCCCGTGTACTCGCCCGCGATCGAGTGCAGCCGCTGGGCCGAGACACTGGCGGCCTTCGCCTCATAGGTGCGCGAGTGGATGCTGTGGATCGCGAAGCGCTCGTTGTCGCGCAGCAGCGCGGCGATCGAATACGCATCCTCGGGTGCGTCGAGATCGATGATGTGGTCGGCGTCGCTGCGCTCCATGTCGATGATGCGGAAGGTGAAGCCCTTGATCATTTTCGGCAGCAACAGGCCGGCGCAGTACATCGGATCGGCGAATGCCAGATACAGCGGCAGGCTATAGGCCCCGGGTCCGCACTTGTCGCCCGCGAACACCATGAACGACTCGGCGGGCCGCGGCCTGTCCAGGGTGTGCTCGAGCTCGGCCACGCCCGGGCCCGCGCCGCGCACATTGCCCGAGGGCGCATCGGTGAGCAGATCCTGGCCCGCGCCGTAGAGCCCTGCTGCCTTGGCGTGCTCGGTCGCCTCGAGGAAGGCGTTCCAGGCGAACTGATGGATGGCGGGGCTGTTCTCGCCCTGCGTGTGGCTCATCAGGATGGCGATGTCGTCGCCCGTGAAAGAGACATAGCCTTCGAGCAGCGTGCCCTCGCGGA
>CAYTWS010000197.1:0-4215 GCA_964442145.1 uncultured Ectothiorhodospiraceae bacterium
GCATGGAAGATCTCGGCGCCGTAGCGCAGCGCCTCCGAGAACGACTCCGCCCCCGTCGGCACCACCATGAACTCCTGCAGATCGACGCTGTTGTCGGCGTGGGCGCCGCCGTTGAGGATGTTCATCAACGGCACCGGCAGCGTCGGATTGTCACCGCGGGCGAGATGCTCGTAGAGGGGCACGCCCGCGTCGTGCGCCGCCGCATGGGCGTTCGCCAACGACACGGCCAACAGTGCGTTCGCCCCCAGGCGCCCTTTGTTGTCGGTGCCGTCGAGCTCGATCAGGGCGCGGTCCAGACCGCCTTGATCGTCGGCATCCAAGCCCCGGACCGCCGGGCAAATCTCGCGGTGGACGTTGGCCACGGCCGTGCGCACCCCCTTGCCCAGGTAGCGGCTCTTGTCGCCGTCGCGCAGCTCGATGGCCTCGCGTACGCCCGTGGAAGCGCCCGACGGCACGGCCGCACGGCCCCATGCGCCCGAGCCCAGATACACATCCGCCTCGACTGTCGGGTGCCCGCGCGAGTCCAGGATCTCGCGCGCCCGGATGTCCGTAATCTCGCTCATGTCACGACCTCGGTTCGTTGGCTCGTCGTCGTCGTGGCGCCCGCGGCCCCGGGCGCCAGGCTATCAAGGGTAGCTATGGCAGATCCGCCTCGGCATAGGGCGCCGACTTGACGCTGCGATCGAGCGCCACGAGCGTGCCCAGCAGCCCCTCGAGGCGCTCCAGCGGCCATGCATTGGGCCCGTCCGACAAGGCCTCCTCGGGGCGCGGATGGGTCTCCATGAACAACCCCGCGACGCCGGCGGCGACGGCCGCGCGCGCGAGCACGGGCACGTGCTCGCGCTGCCCGCCCGAGGCGCTGCCCTGGCCACCGGGCAACTGCACCGAGTGGGTCGCGTCGAACACCACCGGCGCTTGCGTGCGGCGCATCTCGGCGAGCCCGCGCATATCGGCGACCAGGTTGTTGTAGCCGAACTGGAAGCCGCGCTCGCACACCATCACCTGGTCGTTGCCCGCCGCCCGCGCCTTGGCCACCACATTCGCCATATCCCACGGGGCGAGGAACTGGCCCTTTTTGATGTTGACCGGCAGCCCGGCGCCGGCGACGCGCTGGATGAAGTCGGTCTGGCGGCAGAGGAACGCCGGTGTCTGCAGCACGTCCACCGCCGCCGCCACCTCGTGGACGGGCGTGTCCTCGTGGACGTCGGTCAACACGGGCAGGCCGGTCTCACGGCGCACGCGCTCCAGGATGGCGAGACCCTGCTCGCGCCCCGGCCCGCGGAAGCTCGTCGCCGACGAGCGGTTGGCCTTGTCGAACGAGGACTTGTAGACGAGCGCCACGCCGGTGCGCTCGGCGATCCCGGCGAGCGCCTCGGCCGACTCCAGCGCCAGCGCCTCGCTCTCGATCACGCAGGGGCCGGCGATCACAAACAGCGGCCGCCGCGGGCCGACCTCATGGCCGCAGAGCTTCATCGCGCCTGGCCCGCGTACGCCAGCGCGGCATTGATGTAGCTGGAGAACAGCGGGTGGCCGTCGCGCGGGTTCGAGGTGAACTCGGGGTGGAACTGGCAGCCGATGAACCAGGGGTGATCGGGCAGCTCGATGACCTCGACGAGCGCCTCGTCGTGCGAGACCCCGGAGAACACGAGGCCGGCCTCACGCAGGGGCTCGAGATACTGGTTGTTGAACTCGTAGCGGTGGCGGTGGCGCTCGAGGACCTCGTCGCCGCCGTAGATCGCCTGGATGTTGGTGCCGGGGCGCAGCCGACAGACCTGGCCGCCCAAGCGCATCGTGCCGCCCAGGTCCGAGTCCTCGCTGCGGCGCTCGAAGGTGCCGCTCGCGGTCTGCCACTCCGTGATCAAGCCGATCACGGGATGGGTGCAATCGCGCTCGAACTCGGTCGAGTTGGCCCCGGCCAGGGCCGCGACATCGCGCGCGAACTCGACCACCGCGACCTGCATGCCCAAACAGATCCCCAAAAACGGCACACCGTGGGTGCGCGCGTAGCGCACCGCCGCCACCTTGCCCTCGATCCCGCGGACGCCGAAACCGCCCGGGATGAGCACGGCGTCGAGGCCCTCGAGCAGGTGCGAGCCCTCCATCTCGAGCTGCTCGGAGTCCACGTAGCGGATATGGACCTTGGTGCGCGTGTGGATCCCGGCGTGGATCAGCGCCTCGTTCAACGACTTGTACGAGTCGGTGAGATCGGTGTATTTGCCGACCATACCGATCGTCACCTCGTGGGCGGGCGCGTCCAGGCGCTCGATCACCGCATCCCATTGGCTGAGATCGGCCGGCGGCAAGTGGTCGGTCAGCCCCAGGCGCTCGAGCATGATGTCGTCGAGGCCCTGGCGTTGATAGATCCGCGGGATGCGATAGATGTGGTCGACATCGATCGCCGTGGCCACGGCCCGCTCGGGGACGTTGGTGAAAAGCGCGATCTTGCGGCGCTCCTCCTCGGGCAACGGCTCGGCCGCGCGGCAGAGCAGCATGTCGGGCTGGATACCGATCGAGCGCAGCTCCTTGACCGAGTGCTGGGTGGGCTTGGTCTTCACCTCGCCCGAGCTGGCGATGTAGGGCACGAGCGTGAGATGGATGAACATCGCGTTCTCGCGCCCCACCTCGACGCCCATCTGGCGGATCGCCTCCATGAACGGCAGCGACTCGATGTCGCCCACGGTGCCGCCGATCTCGACCATGGCGATGTCGGCGTCGCCCGCGCCCGCCGCGATCAAGCGCTTGATCTCGTCGGTGATGTGCGGGATGACTTGGACCGTCGCCCCCAAGTAGTCGCCGCGGCGCTCCTTGGAGATGACGTTCTGGTAGACGCGCCCCGTGGTGAAGTTGCTGAGCTGGCTGGTGTGGAAGCGGGTGAAGCGCTCGTAGTGGCCCAGATCGAGATCGGTCTCGGCGCCGTCGGCGGTGACGAACACCTCGCCGTGCTGGTACGGGCTCATCGTGCCCGGGTCGACGTTGATATAGGGGTCGAGCTTGAGCATGGCGACCTTGAGCCCGCGCGCCTCGAGCAAGGCGCTCAGCGAGGCCGCCGCGATCCCCTTGCCCAGCGAGGAGACTACGCCACCGGTTACGAATACATAGCGCGCCATCGGTAGGTGGCTAACCCCCCTTGCTGCTGCCGGGCCGACGAAAGCCGCAGAGGTTAGCAGACCCCCCTGTATCCGGCAATTGGACGCCCCGTGCGTGTCCGCTCCATGCCCGATGCCAGCGGCGTCGCATCCTGCACATCGGCCTCCCGCCCCGACCCATCAATGGCTCGCGGTTGCCGCTAAGGCGTTGCCGATGGGTCGGCGGTTCCCTGGCGCGGCGCCTCCCCCCGGCCCGCGCCCAAACCGAGCACCGCAACCCAGTCACCGTCGACGAACACCAGCGGCGCCCGGGCACGCTCCCAGGGCGGCCAGCCGGCGCGGCGCAAGAGCTCGCGCAGGGCCTCCGCGCGCGCCGCCCCCGCCGGGCGAAAGCGCTCACCGCCGGCGGGCATGCGGATCTCGACCGAGGCGTCGGCATCGGGCTCGACCCCGTGCGCGCTGAGCTCTTCCGGGGCCACGCTGCGATGGGGCAGGGCCAGCGGCTGACGCCGATCGCGCCAGGCATGGACCGCGCCCGCCTCGATCGCCGGCGCCGGGCGCAGCGCCCAAGCGAGGCCGCGCCAAGCGCGCACCTCGCCGCCGGCCCACTGGACGTGCGGGCAGCGATCGGGGCCCGCCTCGGTGAGCTGGCGGCGCAACGACTCCAGCCGCCGCGCCGGCGGCCGGGCGAGGCCCTCGCGCACCAGCCACCATCGCAGCAGCGCGCGCTGGCGGTGGGCCGGCAGCGCCGCTACGGCGGCGATATCGAGCGTGGCGTCGACCGCCCCCCGGCAGAACACATAGTCGTGGGCGGCGAGCGCATCCACGCCGGCGGCCGCCTCGGCGGCCTGGTCGGCCGCGCGCGCCAGGGTGGCGTCGACGCCGGACCAGCGCTCGCGCAGGACCGGCAGCACGCGCTCGCGCAGCCAGGCCCGCTCGTAGGCGGGATCGGTATTGGCGGGATCCTCGATATAGGGCAGCCCGCGCGAGGCCACCTCGGCGAGCAGACTGTCACGCGCGACCCCGAGCCAAGGCCGCAGATGGAGGCCCCGGCCCAGCGCCGCGCAAACGGGCATGCCGGCCCAGCCGTGGACACCGCCGCCGCGCAGCAGCGCGAGCAGCATCGACT
>CAYTWS010000198.1:0-4209 GCA_964442145.1 uncultured Ectothiorhodospiraceae bacterium
TGGTCGGCCTCGATGCGCTCGAGCTCGCGGAACAACCGGTCGTACTCGGCGTCCGGGATCGCGGGATCGTCGAGGACGTAGTAGCGGTGGTCGTGGTATTGCAGCTGGCGGCGCAGCTCGGCGGCACGCGCCGCCGGATCGGTGGCAGTGCTCGTCATAGGGGTCCGCGGCTCCGGCGCAGATCGAATGCGCGCAAGTCCTCGCGCAGGTGTTGCTCGGTCTGGCGCGTCAGCGTGCTGCGGTTGCCGTCGAGGACGCGCGCGCCCAGCTCGTCGGCGAGCGTGCGCGCGGTCGAGACCATGCGATCGAACGCGGTCTCGGCCCACTGGGGCCCCGGCAGCCGCAGCACCAATACCAGCCCCGGGGTCGACAAGGTGTCCATGGTGGCCGGATCGAACGTGCCCGGCTCGACCGCGTTGGCCACGCTGAACACGGTGGCCCCGTCGCCGTCGCGCGCGTGGAAGATGTCCTGCTCGCCGTGCTCGAGGCCGTGGCGCGCAAACGCCTCGGCCAAGCGCGCCCCGACCAGACGCTCGCCCTCAGCGGCCACCAAGAACAACACGACCATGGGCGCATCCGCCGTCCCCGTGGGCTTGGTGCGTCCATGGTCGGGCTCGACGCGCTCGGGCTCGGGTGGCGCCGGCCTCGCCGGCTCGGCCGCCGACGGTGCCGCCTCGGGCTCGACGCCCTCGTCCGGGCCCTCGGAGGGTGCCTCCTCCGGTTCGTCCCCGGCGGGCTGCGTATGGGGCTCGGATTCCGTTACGGCGACGCCAGTGTCGCCCGGCTCGCCAGCCCGTGGCGGCTCGCCGGGCCGGCCCTCGTTGACGTCGAGCTCGGGGGCCTCGGTCTCTGCCGATGCCGAGCTGCGCTCGTCGCGCTCGGCGGCGCGCTGCGCCCGCTCGAACAGGCTCTCGCGCGTCGGCTCGTCACGGCGACGGCCGGACCAATACACCGCAGCGATGAGGAAGAGACCGACCAACAGGAGAATCCAGCGCAGCCCTTCCATGGCATCGTGTCAGGCGTCGGCCAGCTCGGCGGCTTCTTCGACGTCGACGGCCACGAGCCGGGACACACCCGCCTCGCGCATAGTCACGCCGTGGAGCTGATTGGTGAGCTCCATGGTCTGCTTGTTGTGCGTGATGAAGATGAACTGCACCCGATCGGCCATCTCGCGCACGAGGTCACAGTAGCGCCCGACGTTGGCATCGTCCAGCGGCGCATCCACCTCGTCGAGGATGCAAAACGGCGCCGGATTGAGCTCGAAGAAGGCGAACACCAGCGCCACCGCGGTCAGGGCCTTCTCACCGCCCGACAACAGGTGGATGTTGGCCACACGCTTGCCCGGCGGGCGCGCCATGATGGTCACGCCGGTCGACAGCAGATCGTCGCCGGTCATCTCCAAGTGGGCTTGGCCGCCGCCGAACAGGCGCGGGAACAGCGCCTGGAGCTGCTGATTGACCGCCTCGAACGTCGCCTTGAAGCGCGAGCGCGTCTCGCGGTCGATGCGCTCGATCGCGCTCTCCAGTGTCTCCAAGGCGTCGGAGACATCGCTGTGCTGGCTGTCGAGATAGTGCTTGCGCTGGACCTGCTCGTCGTATTCGTCGATGGCGGCGAGATTCACCGCGCCCAGGCGCTCGATCTTGCGCGTGAGCTGATCCTCGGCCTCGGCCCAGTCGTCGGCACTGGCCTGCTCGGGTAGCTCATCGAGCAGCGGCTGCACCTGCTGGTCGATCTCGGCGAGCTGCTCCTCCAGGGTCTCGCGGCGCACGCGGATCTCGTTGGCCTGCATACGCTGGCGCTCGAGTGCCTCACGCACCTCGCCGGCATGGCGCTCGCATTCGGCGCGGGTTTGCTCGAGCTCGCGCATGCGCTGCTCGATGGCCTCGAGGCGTTGGCGGGCCTCGCCCATCTCGGTCTCGATCGCAACGCGCTGCTCGAGCTTGCGATTGAGCTCGGCCTCGAGCTCGTGAATGGGCTCATCGCTGCCGTCGAGGGCCGATTGCAGATCGGCCTTGCGCTGCTCGAGGTGCTGCAGGCGCGCCTCCATGCGCTCGAGATTCTGCGCGGTGGCATCGCGCGAGCTCTTGGTCGACTCCACGCGTAGCTCGATGCGATGGCCCTCGTCCTGGTCGGCGCGGGCGCGCTCGCGCGCGCGCTCGAGCTCGCCGGCGAGGTGCTCGCGGCGCTCCTGGAGCGCGCGGCGCTCATCCTCCAGGGCCTCGGACTGCTCCAGGGCGCGGTTGCGCGCGTGCTCGGCCTCGGCGTACTCGCGCTGCTCGCGCTCGATCTGCTCGTTGAGCTCCTGCACCTCGGACTCGAGCTGGCGGCGCCGATGGCCCACCTGCTCGAGGCGCATGCGCCGGCCCTCGAGCTTGGAGGCGACATCGCTGTGGCGCCGATAGGCTTGATTGAGGGCCTCCTGCGTGGACTCGCGCTGCTCCTCCAAGCGCCGCACCTGCTCGCCCGCCTCGTTGAGCTCGCGCTCGCGCTCGGCCACCGCCGCCTGGGCCTGCTCGAGTGTCGTGCGCGCCTCGGCGAGCTCCTGCTCGCGCGCGAGCACGCTGTCGTCGTCCTCGCCGGGGTGTGCCACGCGCAGCCAATTGGGCCCGATCCAGACGCCGTCGGGTGTGACCACGGACTCGCCCGCGCCCAGCGCGGGCCGCAGCGCCAACGCCGAGGCCAAATCGTCGCGGACATAGATGCCACCCAACAGGGGCGCGAGATCGGCATCGCCGCCGACCTTGTCGAGCAGGCCGCCGGGGTCGGCGTCGCCGGCCCGGGCCGAGGCGGCCCGATCGACGAGCGCGACCCCGCCGGACGACAAGCTCTCCAGGGCCCCGGCGACCGGGTCGAGGCCGTCGACGGCCACCGCCTCCAGGAACGGGCCCAACGCCACCTCGACCGCCCGCTCCCAGCCGGTCTCGACCGTCAGCCGCTGGGCCAGGCGCGGCTGATCCTGCAAGCCCTGCTGCTCCAGCCACGCCACCACGTTGTCATCGGCTTGGCCGAGTGCGGCCTGCTGCAGCGCCTCCAGCGAGGTCACCCGCCCACTGGCGCGCTGCTCCTCGCTACGTGCAGTGTCTAGCCGCTCGCGTGCGCCCTGCTGGGCCTGGCGCGCGCTCTCGAGGTCGGTGTTGATCGCGTCGACCTCGCCTTGCAGGCGGCTGAGCTCGGCCGCCGCCTTTTCTTCCTCGACGACGAGCTCGTCGATCTCGGCCGAAACCGCATCGGTGTCGAGCTGGGCGCGCTCGGACTCGATCCGCTGCAAGCGCTCGCGGGCCTGCTCGATGTGGCGCTCGAGCTGCTCCATGCGCGAGCGCTGGACCTGGGCCTGCTGCGCGGGCTCGGCGGCGCGCTTCTGGAAGTCGTCCCACTCGGCCTGCCACTGGCGCATCGCCTCCTCGGCCGCCTCCAGGGCCTTGGCCGAGGCATCCTGGCTCTCCTTGAGCTGCTCGTGCTGGGGCTGGTCCTCGGCGAGCGCCGCATCGAGCTGGGCGAGGCGCTCGCGATCGGAGCGGATGTGCTCGGCCGTCTCCGAATGCTCGCGCTCGACCTGGGCGAGCTCGTCGCGCGAGCGCTGCTGCTGCTCCTTGGCGTGCTGGATCTGCTGCTCCGTGCTCGAGATCTCCGCACCCACGCGATAATAGCGGCCCTGGACCTCGTTGAACGCCTCGGTGGCGTCGTGGTGCTCCTGGCGCGCCGACTCGATGTCGGCCTCGGCGCGGCGCTGCTGGGCGACGATCTCCTCCAGGCGCGTCTGCTCGGACGACAGCGCGCGCTCGTATTCGGCCAACTGGCTCGCCATGTCGCGCCAGCGCAGCGCCAGCAGCTCGGCGTGCTTTTGGCGCTGCTCGGCCTTGAGCTCCTTGTACTTCTCCGCCGTGCGCTTCTGGCGCGCCAGGTGCTCGAGATGCTTGTCGACCTCCTCGCGCAGGTCGTTGAGCCGGTCGAGGTTCTCGCGCGTGTGGCGGATCCGGTTCTCCGTCTCCCGGCGGCGCTCCTTGTACTTGGAGATGCCCGCGGCCTCCTCCAGGTGGGTGCGCATGTCCTCGGGCTTGGCCTCGATCAGACGCGAGATCATCCCCTGCTCGATGATGGCGTAGCTGCGCGGGCCCAAGCCCGTACCGAGGAAGATATCGGTGATATCGCGGCGCCGGCAGCGGGTGCCGTTGAGGTAGTAGACCGAGGCGCCCTCGCGGTTGACCACGC
>CAYTWS010000199.1:0-4199 GCA_964442145.1 uncultured Ectothiorhodospiraceae bacterium
TGCCGCCCGCGATGATCGCGCCGGCGTGGCCCATGCGCTTGCCCTTGGGCGCCGATACGCCGGCGATGTAGGCGACCACGGGCTTGGTCACGTGCTGCTGGATGAACTCGGCGGCCTCCTCCTCGGCGGTGCCGCCGATCTCGCCGACCATGACGATCGCCTCGGTATCGGGATCGGCTTGGAAGAGCTCGAGCGCGTCGATGAAGCTCGTGCCGGGGATGGGGTCGCCGCCGATGCCGATGCACGTGCTCTGGCCGTAGCCCGGATCGGTCGTCTGCTTGACGCACTCGTAGGTTAGCGTCCCCGAGCGCGAGACGATGCCGACCTTGCCCGCTTTGTGGATCTCGCCCGGCATGATGCCGATCTTGCACTCGTCGGGGGTAATGATCCCGGGGCAGTTGGGCCCGATCAGGCGCGAATCGGTTTGGTCGATATAGGCCTTGGCCTGGAGCATGTCGAGGGTGGGGATGCCCTCGGTGATGCAGACGATGAGCTTGATGCCGGCCTCGGCCGCCTCGACGATCGAGTCCTTGCAGAACGCGCCGGGGACATAGATCACGCTGGCATCGGCCCCGGTCTCGTCGACGCCCTCGGCGACGGTGTTGAATACGGGCAGCCCCAAGTGGGTCGTACCGCCCTTGCCCGGGGTGATGCCGCCGACCAGCTGCGTGCCGTACGCGATCGCTTGCTCGCTGTGGAACGTGCCCTGCTTCCCGGTGAAGCCCTGGCACAGGACCTTGGTGTTTTGATTGACCAGAACGGACATGGTTATTGCCCCTCCGCGGCGGCGATGACGCGCTGGGCGGCGTCGGTGAGACTGTCGGCGGCGATGACGTTGAAGCTCGACTGGTTGAGCTGGCGCGCCCCCGCCTCGGCGTTGTTGCCCTCGAGGCGCACCACCACGGGCAGCTCCAGGCCGACCTCCTGGACCGCGTTGACGATACCCTCGGCGATGAGGTCGCAGCGAACGATGCCACCGAAGATGTTGACCAGGATCGCGCGCACGCTGGGATCGGAGACGATGATCTTGAACGCCTCGGCGACGCGCTCGGCGGTCGCACCCCCACCGACGTCGAGGAAATTGGCCGGCTCGCCGCCGTGCAGCTTGACCAGATCCATGGTCGCCATCGCGAGCCCGGCACCGTTGACCATGCAGCCGATGTTGCCGTCGAGGGCGATGTAGATGAGATCCCACTCCTTGGCCCGGTTCTCGCGCTCGTCCTCCTGGGATTGGTCGCGCAGCTCGCCGATGTCGCTGTGGCGATAGACGGCGTTGTCGTCGGCGTTGACCTTGGCGTCGAGACACATCAAATGCCCCGCACCCGTGATCACCAGCGGGTTGATCTCGATCAGGCTGAGGTCCTTGTCCCAGAAGAGGCGGCCGAGCCCGGTGAGCAGCTTGGTGAACTGCTTGATCTGGTCGCCGTTGAGGCCCAGGGCGAAGGCGAGCTGGCGCGCCTGATAGGGCATGACGCCCAGCATCGGGTGGATCACGACCCGGCGGATCTTCTCGGGGGTCCGTGCGGCGACCTCCTCGATCTCGACGCCGCCCTCGGTCGAGGCCATGAACACCACCCGCTGGGTGCCGCGATCGACGACCGCGCCGAGGTAGAGCTCCGAGGCGATCTCGCTGGTCTCCTCGATGAGCACGCGATGGATGGGCTGACCGCGCTCGTCCGTCTGGTGCGTCACCAGTGAGCGCCCGATCATGCGGCCTGCGGCCTCGGTGGCCCCGTCGGCGTCGTCGACGAGCTCGACGCCGCCGGCCTTGCCGCGCCCGCCGGCATGGACCTGCGCCTTGACTACCCAGCGCTTGCCCGCGAGCTCGCGCACCGCGCTACCGGCCTCGCTCTTATCGCGGATCACCTTGCCTTCGGGGACGGGCAGGCCGTATTGGCGAAACAGCTGCTTGGCCTGGTATTCGTGGAGATTCATTCGATCTCTCCCATCTTGGTGTTGCCGAACCCGCCGAGCGCGTCAGGCGCGCCCGCGGCTGGTGGCTCACTGCTTTTTCTGGCGCCGCCTCGGCGGCGGGATGTGCAACGGGCGGTCGTGGACCCCCAATGCGGCCTCGTGCAGTGCCTCCGACAGCGTCGGGTGCGCGAAGACGGTGCGCATCAGATCCTCGGCCGAGCCCTCGAACTCCATCGCGAGCACGGCTTGACCGATGAGCTCGGAGGTCTGCGGTCCCGACATGTGTACCCCGAGGATGCGGTCGGTCTGGCTGTCGGCGATGACCTTCACCAGCCCGTCGGTGTCGTGCATGGCCTTGGCGCGGCCGCTGGCCTGGAACGGGAACGTGCCGACGCGGTAGTCGCGCCCGGCGTGCTTGAGGTCTTGCTCGGTCTCGTCGACCCAGGCGATCTCGGGATGGGTGTAGATGACCCACGGGATGGCCTCGTAATTGACCTCGCTGTGCTCGCCGGCGATGCGCTCGGCGACGACCAGGCCCTCCTCCGAGCCCTTGTGTGCGAGCATGGGCCCGCGCACGCAATCGCCGATGGCGTAGACCCCCGGGATGCTCGTCTCGAGGTTCTCGTCGACGTGGATCGCGCCGCGCTCGTCCATGGTGAGCTCGACGTCGTCGGCGCTGATGCCGTCGGTGTTGGGGCTGCGCCCGACCGCCACGATCAAGGCGTCGACGATGAGCGTGTGCTCGCCGTTGGCGTCGGCGTAGGTGATCTCGACCGTTCGGTCGTCTTGCACGCGGGTGGTGGTCACACGCGCGCCCAGCTGGATCGACAGGCCTTGTTTCTTGAACGATTGGCGCGCCGACTTGGCGACCTCGTGGTCGACCGCGGGCAAGAACGTGTCGAGGGCCTCGAGCAACGTCACCTCGGCGCCGAGGCGGCGCCAGACGCTGCCCATCTCCAGGCCGATCACGCCCGCGCCGATGACACCGACCCGCGCTGGTACCGTCTCCCAGTCCAACGCCCCGGTCGAGGTGACGATCACGTCGTCGGTTAGCGGCGCTGCATCGATCTCGGTGGGCGAGGAGCCCGGCGCCAAGACGACGTGCTTGCTGTCGACGCTGTAGGCCTCGCCCGATGCGGGCGTCACGCGCACGCTGTTGCCGGCCTGGAGCTGGCCCGTGCCCTGCAGCCATTCCACCCCGTTGGCCTTGAACAAGCCCTCGATGCCCTGGGTGAGCTCGGAGACGGTCTTGTCCTTGTTGGCGATCATGCCGGGCACGTCCATCTCGATGTCGTTGACCCGGATGCCGTAGCGCGCCGCGTGCTCGTGGATGTTGGCGTAGTGGTGCGAGCTCTCGAGCAGCTCCTTCGACGGGATGCAGCCCACGTTGAGGCACGTGCCGCCGAGGGCCGGTTTGCCGCGCTTGTTGATCCAGTTGTCGACGCAGGCCGTGTTGAAGCCGAGCTGCGCGCAACGGATCGCGCAAACATACCCGGCGGGCCCGGCGCCCACCACCACTACGTCATACGACTTCGCCATGAGCTTGCTCCGTTATCGTGCTTGGCGCGGTCGAACCACGAATGAACACGAATGGACACGAATAAAATGTGATTTGCTCTGCGCCTGGCCGCTGTCGCCAGAGATCGCCAATTCACAGGCCCTTGGCCGCGATCGCGGCGCTGCGGGTTGCCGGCGCGCCAGCGTGCTGTCGAGATCGTTTTGGAACCAAGGCGTCCCCCTTTGGCATCGCGTTGGCTCGCCCCGCGCGATCCCAACCTGAACGAATTCGTGTCTATTCGTGTTCATTCGTGGTTCTCGAACCGGCGCCGGAGTCGCCTCGAACGCTGCCCATACGTCAAATATCGAGCAGCAGGCGGGCGGGGTCTTCCAGGAGCTCCTTGATCGTGACCAGGAACTGGACCGCGTCCTTGCCGTCGACGATGCGGTGATCGTAGGACAGCGCCAGATACATCATCGGCCGGATCACGACCTCGCCGTTTTCGGCGACCGGGCGCTCCTGGGTCTTGTGCATGCCGAGGATCGCGCTCTGCGGCGGGTTGAGGATCGGGGTCGACACGAGCGAGCCGAATACACCGCCGTTGGTGATGGTGAAGGTCCCGCCGGTCATCTCCTCGATGCCGATCTTGCCCTGCTGTGCGCGCTCGCCGAAATCGCGGATGCTGCTCTCGATCTCGGCCAGCGAGAGCGTCTCCGCGTTGCGCAGGATGGGCACGACCAGGCCGCGGTCGCTGGAGACGGCGATGCCGATGTCGGTGTAGCCGTGG
>CAYTWS010000200.1:0-4192 GCA_964442145.1 uncultured Ectothiorhodospiraceae bacterium
GCTGAGTGCCGGTTCAAGTGCGGCTCCGGGCACCACCCCATGCTCGATCAAGTCGACTCGGCTCGACGCCATGCGTGGGCCCCGCCTTGGCCGCGCCCCAGGCACGGGTGTGGGCGCTGCAAAACGGTCATTCTGGGGCTAGCATACGACTCGCCCCCGGGGGGCAGGCCTTCCCCGGGGGCGAGCCCGTGGCGTGTGCACCTTGGCGGGGCTAGATATTGCCCATGCGGGCCCCGTCGGTCGGGTTCGCCAGGAAGCCGGCGATGTCGGAGCCCAGGGTCTCAACGTCCCGGCCGACGATGTCACAGGTGCCCTTGAAGACCGCGAATGGGCCGCCGCCGGAGATGCGCCGGGCCTTGAAGCTGCCTAAGGATTGGCCATTCTCGGTGAGCGCGCCCTTGACCGTTACGGATTTGCCCCCCGAGAAGGCACCGCCGCCGGGGGCGTAGACATCGGTGATGCTTACCTGCAGGACCTGGCCGTCCACGCTAGCGGCCGGCCCCGAGCTCATGCGGACCTGGATGTTCTCCTCGGCGCTGAACTGCTTGATGAAGCCGGCGAGCTTCTCTTGCAGGCGGCACTCGTCGCGTATATCTTCCCGCACCTCCGCCGACTCGGCGAAGGGGATCGGCGTGATCAGCGTGACGCGCTTGCTCGGGTTGGACACGTCGCTGCTCGCGCCGGTGTCGGGCTCGGGGGATTTGCCGGCGCAGGCGGCCAGCAGGAGTGCCGCAACGGCGAGCAGGCTCGTCGACAAGATTTTTCGCATTGTTCCCTCCAGATTGGGGTCGCGTGGATCGGAGATGCCGTGTGCAAAATAGGGCGCGGCACGCACCGTTTGCAAGCTTGCACCGACGCCGCTGTAGGCTGCAATGGCGAGTCGAATGGCGTTACACCGCCGACGACGGCGCTGGGGAGGGCCGAGCGAAGCGATGGGGGCAGTGGCGGTGTCGGATTGGGCTATTGCAGTGGACGGTCTGCACCACCGGTATGCAGGCATGGCGGCACCCGCGCTGGCGGGTGTGGATTTTCACGTGCCGCACGGCGCGCTCGCGGGCTTGATTGGCCCGAACGGGGCGGGCAAGAGCACCCTCTTGGGGCTACTCAATGGGGTTCTGCGGGTTCAGCGGGGCGCGATCCGCGTCGCGGGCGAGCAGCCCGCGGATCGTCGGCGCTTGGGCAGTGTTAGCTCGCTCGTGCCGCAAGCCTGCGCCTTCTACGGTGAGCTCACCGGGCGCGAGAATCTATCGTTCCTGGCCGGTATTCACGGCCTGTCGGCGTCGGTGGCGCGAGCCCGCATCGCCGAGGCGGTCGAGGTGGCCGGTCTCGACGATGTGCTGGATCGACAGGCGGGCCACTACTCCGGCGGCTTACAACGCCGGTTGAACCTGGCGCTGGGCTGGATCAACCGGCCCGCCATCCTGTATCTGGACGAGCCGACGGTGGGTGTGGATGCCGTGTCGCGCCGGGCGATCATCGCCGCCATCGATCGGCTGCGCGCGCGCGGCACGACCATCGTCTATACGTCGCACTATATGGAGGAGGTCGAGCACCTGTGCGATCGGCTGACCGTGATCGACCGGGGGCGGACCGTGGCGTCGGGGCCGACCGAGGAGCTGCTGGAGCGCCTCGGCGGGACGTGGATGGAGCTCGTGATCGCACCGGCGCCGGCCGCGCCCGTGGGGCTGGGCGAGGCCCTGTCGCCATGGGCACCGTCGTGGTCGGGTGAGCGTAGGGTGCGCTTACGGGCGAAGGGGACGGCGGATGTGAGCGCCATCATGAGTCGCTTGGCTGAGGCGGGCGTCGCGGTCGAGCGCGTCCAGTTCGGCGTGGAGCGCCTTGCCGACGTCTACTGGCGCCTGGTGCATCACGACGGCCAGGAGTCGCAGGCGTGATCGGGCGTACCGCGGCCGCTTGTGCGCGCAAGGAGGCGTTGCTGCTGGTGCGCGACAAGCAGACGCTGGTGCTGCTGTTCCTCATGCCCACGGCGTTCATCCTGATCATGTCGCTGGCCTTGCAGGATCGCTTCGATAGCGCCGGCCAGAGCCTTGGGCGCATCGTGATCGTCGACGGCGATGGCGCCGCGGCCGCCCGCGAGCTCGCGGGCGCGCTGCGCGACGAGACGGGCTTCGACGTCGACCTCGTCAGCGCCGATGGAGCCGCCGATGCGCGCCAACGCGTGCGCGCCGGCGACGCCGATTTCGCGGTCCGCATCGACGACGGCCTCAGCGATTCACTGGCCAGCGGTGGCGCGGTCCCGACGGAGTATGTGCGCATCCTCGTCGCCCCCGGTGTCGAACGCGAGCGTGAGGCCATAGTCACGGGCGCCCTGGAGCTGACATTGGCCCGTCTCCAGTTGCGCGAGATCGCTCAGCGGCTCGGTCCGATGACGCCGAGCGCGCCCGACGCCGCCGCGGGGAGGGTGGCGGTCGAGTATGTCTACGGCGGCGACACCGGGGTGCGGCCGTCGTCGGTGCAGCAGAACGTCCCGGCCTGGCTGGTTTTCGGTATCTTCTTCGTCGTGATCCCGCTGTCGAACACGATGATCCGCGAGCGCCAGTCGGGCATGGAGCAACGCCTGCGGACCACGCCGGCCGGGTCGGGGCCGCTATTGATGGGCAAACTGCTGCCGTACTTCGCCGTCAATCAATTGCAGGCGTTGGCGATGCTAGGGGTGGGGGTCTTCGTCGTGCCGGCATTGGGCGGCCAAGCGCTCAGTCTCACCGGTGTGCCGCCGGCGGCCTTGGTGACCATGGCGGTCGCCGTGAGCATCGCGGCGCTGGGCTACGCCCTGCTGGTGGCCTCGGTGTCGGAGACGACCGAGCAGGCCAGTATGCTGGGCGGCGGCGGGAATATTATTCTCGCGGCGATCGGTGGCATCATGGTGCCCGAGTTCGTCATGCCCGCCCGCCTGCAGGCCGTTACCGATGTCTCGCCCATGGCATGGGGCCTCGACGGCTTCCTGACGGCGTTTCTGCAATACGGTGGTGTCGAAGCCATCGCCCCGTACGCGGCGGCGCTCGCCGCGTTCGGCGGGGCGGGCATGGTGATCGCCGGCTGGCTGCAGGCGCGAAGGGCGGCCTGAAGGAGCAATGTCGCGATGACAGACGACCGCGTGGAGGCGCTCAAGCCCGCGCTCAAACAGCTGATCGTCGACGAGTGCGACAAAGAAATCGCGCCCGAGTCGATCGCCGACGACGCGGTCTTGATCGGCGGGCCGCTCGATCTGGACTCGCTCGACGCGCTGCAGATCTCGTTGGCCGTGCAGAATCGCTATGGCGTGCGCATCCGCTCGGGGCCGGAGGCGCGCAAGGCCTTGGCGAGTGTCACCAGCCTGGCCGAGACCATCGCCGCCAACGAGTCGAGCCCGTCTTGAGCGGGTGCCACTGTGTCGAACGCGGGTCGGGGGGCCGTGGTGCGTTATGAACCGGCGCGCGCGCGGGCGTGGTTCGCTGGCGCGAGCTTCCATACCCCGTTGGGACGCGACACTGTCGAGGGGTTGGCGCAGGCCCCGCCGCAGCCCGTGCACGTGGCACTGGAATACGGCGGCACCCAGGACGAGGTGCCGTACCGCCTATTGCCCGGGTGTCCGCTGGAGGCCCTGGAGCAGCGCCTCTACGGCATCGTCGAAGGCGTTGTCGAGCGTGCCCTGGACGAGGCGCAGGCGAGCGCGACCGAGCGTGGTGCCATGGGGGTGTTCCTCGGGACGTCCTCGGCGGACGTGTCGGTGTCGGAGGCGCGCTACCGGCGCGAATTGGCGGCGCGCGCGGATGCGCTCGCGCTGGCCGATAGCAATAGCATCGCCAACCTCACGCTCCATCTGCGTCAGCGCTTCGGCCTCGGTGGCCCCGACTACAGCTTCAATACCGCGTGTACCTCGAGTGCCAATGCCCTGATGGCCGCGGCCGAGATGGTCTCGCAGGGGCGCCTCGAGGCGGCGGTGGTCGTCGGCGTCGAGCTGTTCAACATCGTTACCGCGGCCGGATTCCAGGGCCTCGGGCTGTTGGCCGCGGGCGTGATGCGCCCGTTCGACCGCGATCGGGGCGGGCTCACGCTGGGCGAGGGGTGCTCGGCGCTAGTGCTCACGCGCCGCCCGCACCGCGCCGGTGACCTCCACCTGTTGGGCTCGGCGACGCTGTGCGATACCTACAGCATGTCCACGACCAATCCGGATGGCTCGACGGTTGCGCGG
>CAYTWS010000201.1:0-4192 GCA_964442145.1 uncultured Ectothiorhodospiraceae bacterium
TGCCGACTAGTCCGAGGACCGCATGCCCTGGCTGCAAGTGAAAGTCGAGTCCGATCCCGAGCGCGCCGCCGCCGTCGAAGAGGCTTTGACGGCGGCGGGCGCGCTGTCGGTGACGTTCGAGGACTCCGGCGACGTCCCCATCCTCGAGCCCGACCCCAGCGATATGCCGCTTTGGGGTGCCACTCGCGTGGTCGCCCTGTTCGACGAGGGCGTCGAGCGCGACACCGTCGCCGAGGCCCTCGCCCGGCTCGACGACGCCCAGGCCCAGGCCCCCGTGTTCGAGCAGCTGCCCGACCGCGAGTGGACCCGTGCCTGGATGGACGACTGGGAGCCGCTGCGCTTCGGGCGCCACCTATGGGTCGCCCCGTTGGAGGCGGTGGTCAACGATCCCGCAGGTACCGTGGTCCGCCTCGACCCCGGACTCGCCTTCGGCACGGGCACCCATGCGACCACGGCGCTTTGCCTCCAGTGGCTCGAGTCGGCGCCGCTGGCGGGCCGCCGCGTGCTCGACTTCGGCTGCGGCTCGGGCATCCTGGCGATCGCGGCGCTGCTGCTCGGTGCCGAGCGCGCCCACGGCATCGACATCGACCCGCAAGCGCTCGAG
This sequence comes from uncultured Ectothiorhodospiraceae bacterium, assembly GCA_964442145.1. Taxonomy (GTDB): domain Bacteria; phylum Pseudomonadota; class Gammaproteobacteria; order XJ16; family Halofilaceae; genus Halofilum. The sequence goes on from CAYTWS010000201.1 coordinate 605, forward strand.
GCGAGCCGCTCCAACGCCGGGACCAACGGAGTCTCCGAACGGTTGAGCCTACGCGAGGGCGATGAGCCCGAGGGCGGGCCGTTCGAGGTCGTCGTCGCCAACATCCTCGCCGGGCCCTTGATCCAAGCCGCGCCCGCGTTGGCACGCCAGCAAGTCGCTGGGGGTGCGATCGCGATCGCGGGCGTGCTGCGCGAGCAAGCCGACGACATCATCGACGCGTTCGGCGCGCACTACACACTCGCCGAGACCGCCGACAATGACGGCTGGGTGCTGCTGTCGGGCACGCGCCGCACTGATACGGCTTGAGTGCGGATGGTGGACCGTCCCGCCATGAACACGCAGTGCCCGAATTGCCGCAGCGTGTTCCGCATCGGCCAGGACCAGCTCGACGCCGCCGGCGGCCGGGTGCGCTGCAGCCGTTGCCGCCACGTCTTCGACGCCCACACACGACTGCAAAAGGAGCTCCCGCTCGACGAGGGTGGTGCAACCCCGGCCGGGGCAACGCATTCGCCCGCGGCCACGGCCACCGGCGCAGGCACACGCGAGCTCAATCTGGAGCGACCGCATCCCGGCCCGGTCTCGGGGGTGCTGCTCTCCGACGTCGCCCCCGCCCAGCAACCGCAACCCGCGCGTGGACGGACGTACCGCTCGCTCGGGGCCTGGGCAGCGTTCAACACGGTGCTTCTGCTGGCGTTGTGCGCCCAGCTCATCTTCATCCAGCGCGGCGCCTTCGCCCAGGATCCGACGCTGCGCCCGCTCGTGTCGCGCATGTGCGAGATCACCGGCTGCACCATCCCGGCGCGCCGCAATGTCGACCGGATCGAGCTGTTGCGGCGCAACGTCTACGCCCATCCCAACGCGGACGAGGCACTAATCATCGACCTCCGGTTCGTCAATAACGCCGACTTCCCCCAACCCTACCCGACATTGACGGTCAGTCTGGGCGACATCCGCGGCAAGCCACTCATCCGGCGCAACTTCGCACCCAGTACGTACCGCCCCGAGCTCGATCGCAACGCCCGCATGGCCCCGGGGGCACCAGTGCAAGTCAGCCTCGAGGTCCGCGATCCCGGCGAACAGGCGCGCACCTTCCAGATCGACTTCAGCTAAGCCCGCAGGTGCCGTACAGTGGCCATCAGCAACCCGGCTCAGCCGTGCTATACTTTGTCGCCTTCTCCGGGTCGGGCGGCAACGCTCGCTCGAAGGGCGCTCGCGCTGCGTAGAGCGATCTGGGTGGAACCGTCGCCGAACGACAACCGTCCCGGTGCACCGGCACAACAAAGGCAAGCCTAGATGAATCGCGCCGGGGACAGCGGGTGGCCTGACCACCCGGATACACCGCTGAAACGCTGCGTCCACGAGGAGCTCGAGCGTTATTTCGAGGCGCTCGAGGGCGAGAGCCCATGCGATCTGCACAAGATGGTCATCAGCGAGACCGAGCAGGCCCTGCTCGGCTTCGTCCTCGCGCGCACCGGCGGCAACCAGAGCCGTGCAGCGCAACTACTCGGGCTCAATCGCGCCACCCTGCGCAAAAAGCTCAAACACTACGGCCTGACCCCGTAACACGCCGCGACAGAACGACCGCCGCGCGAGAGCAGTCGCCATGACCGATCCGCACACGACCCCCGTACGGCGTGCCCTGGTGAGCGTGTCCGACAAGACCGGCGTCGTCGAATTCGGCCGACGCTTGGCCGACACCGGCGTCGAGATCCTGTCCACCGGGGGTACCGCACGCGCGCTCGAGGCCGAGGGCATCGCCGTGACCGAGGTAGCCGACCACACGGGCTTCCCCGAGATCATGGACGGGCGGGTGAAGACCCTGCACCCGCGCATCCACGGCGGCATCCTCGGGCGCCGCGACACCGATGGCCCCGCCATGGACGAGCACGGCATCGCGCCCATCGATCTGGTGGCGGTGAACCTCTATCCCTTCAGCGCGGCGGTTGCGCGCGCCGACATCGCACGCGCCGATGCCATCGAGCACATCGACATCGGCGGCCCGGCCATGGTGCGCGCCGCGGCCAAGAACCACGCCGACGTCGCCGTCGTCACCGATCCCGCGGATTACGCCGACTTGGCCGAGGCCATCGCCGGCGACGGCGTGCCCAGCGACATGCGCCGGCGGCTGGCGCTCAAGGCATTCGAGCACACCGCCCAGTACGACGGCGCTATCGCGAATTGGCTGGCCGCGCAGGAAGCCACGGCGGCGGGGGCGGATTTCCCGCCCCAGCCGGCGCAAGGCTATGCCCGCAGCCTGGACCTGCGCTACGGCGAGAACCCCCACCAGCAGGCGGCGTTCTATACCGACCCTTCGGGGCCACCGGCGACCGTCGCTCGCGCGCGGGTGCGCCAAGGCAAGGCGCTGTCCTACAACAACATCGCCGACGCGGACACCGCACTCGAGTGCGTCAAGGAGATCGAGGCGCCCGCTTGCACCATCGTCAAGCACGCCAACCCGTGCGGCATCGCCGTCGGCGACGACCTCCTTCACGCCTACGAGGGCGCGTATGCCACCGACCCGACGTCCGCTTTCGGCGGCATCATCGCGTTCAACCGCGCCCTCAACGGCACGCTCGCGCGTACGCTGCTCGAGCGCCAATTCGTCGAGGTCGTGATCGCGCCTGAGGTCGCCGACGAGGCCCTCGAGGCCCTGGCCGCCAAGCCGGCCGTGCGCGTGCTCGAGACGGGGGCGTTCGAGGACACCGCCCGCGGCATCGACTACCGCAGCGTCGCGGGCGGGTTGCTCGTGCAGCAGCGCGACCAGGCCGTGCTCGACATGGATGCGCTGGAGACGGTCACCCGGATCGCCCCCGACGACGCCGGTGCGCGCGATCTCCTTCTTGCGTGGCAGGCGTGCAAGTACGTCAAATCGAACGCCATCGTCTACGCTCGCGATGGCCGCACGATCGGTATCGGCGCGGGCCAGATGAGCCGCATCGACTCGGCGCGGATCGCCGCACGCAAGGTCGCCGACGCGGGGCTATCGACGACCGGGGCCGTGCTGGCCTCCGATGCGTTCATCCCGTTCCGCGACGTCGTCGACGTCGCTGCCGACGCGGGGGCGCACGCGATCATCCAGCCGGGCGGCTCCAAGCGTGATGACGAGGTCGTCGCCGCCGCCGACGAGCGGGGACTGGCAATGACGCTGACGGGGATGCGCCACTTCCGGCACTAGTGGGGCATGCGGGGTGGGCGCATAGCGCAATCGGGCGAGGTTTTCAGCGGTGGGGTCACCACCGGATCGAGAGCAACGCCGACAAAAACGAGCCGGCTGTGGCGTAGGCGCTTTTCGGGGCTCCGTTGTGGGGGCGCTCGCGCCCAGCCGGCCTGAGGGGTGGAGATGAAGGTATTGGTCGTCGGCGGCGGCGCGCGCGAGCACGCGCTTGCATGGAAGGCGGCACAATCACCGCGGGCCGAGGCGGTATGGGTGGCGCCCGGCAACGCCGGCACGGCGCGCGAGCCCACCATGGAGAATGTGGACGTCGGCGCCGAGGACGTCGACGGCTTGCTCGCGGTCGCGCGGCGCCACGCCATCGATCTCACCATCGTCGGCCCCGAGGCCCCGCTGGTCGCCGGCATCGTCGACCG
>CAYTWS010000202.1:0-4192 GCA_964442145.1 uncultured Ectothiorhodospiraceae bacterium
CTGCCGGTCGCCTTCGTCCCGCTGGTCGGCTAGGGCCTCCGCAAGTCACCGGTGTTTCGGACTAAAAGTCCGACACACAGGATGATATGAGCCCCGAATCCGGTGGAAATCAGACCTCCCTCGAGGCTCATTCGCAGCCCGCGCCGGGATGGCCCCCGGCCCGCTGGCGGCGTTTCACCGTGGGGCCGTCACGCCACCCCCGATCGCACCAGAACCCCCACGCACGGCGACGGCGCCCTACGAGGAACAGCGAGACCACGGGCCGATCGGCCCGCGCGGGCAGCTCGATCCGATGGGCGCTCGCGGCGCGACGCAGGGTCACGTCGCCGGGACGGCGCACGCGCCGGCGGGTGCCGCCCCCGGGCACACGCGCGTCGATCGGGACTTCCTCGATATACCATCCGCGCAGGATCACCGAGACGGACGGCCATGGGTGGTCGTGCAGCTTCGGTCCGTCCGAGGCGTGAAACGCGTGTAGATAGGCGGCGGCGCCTTCGCCGGTCGGCCGAAACACCCCTGCACCCCGATACAGGTACCAGCGCCGCAAGTACGCCGCGCCGGTGCCATCGCGCACCACACGATCGGCGCTGCGTCCGGCGCGGACCCGATCGCAACGGCGCGCCAGCCACCCGGTGAGCCACTGGGGCAAACGCAACACACGCATCGGCGCCGGGGACCTCGCATCGACTGCCTCGACCATCCTAACGCCGACGCCGCGCGGGTCCCGAGCGATGGCAGCGCTCGCGTACAATCCGGCGGGTCCCGGTAACCGCCCTTCCCGCTGAGAAGGCCTTGACCATGACCGCAGCGACCGACCTCGTCCAAGCCCTAGCCCAAGCCCTCGAGAGCCAAGACGAGCACCGGATCCGGGCGAGCTTGGCGCATGCGCATCGCGCCGACGTCGCCGAGGCGCTCGAGCATCTCGATCTGCGCTCGACCTGGCGGACGCTGTCCGCCCTCGACGCGCGCGAGCGCGCCGAGACCTTCGGCTACCTGTCGCCGCAACACCAGATCGCGTTGGCGCGAACCCTCGACCGGCGTCAGCTCGCCCACATCCTGCGCCACATGTCGTCGGACGAGCGCGTCGACTTGTTCAACCAGCTCACGCCGGAGCAGCAGGAGGAGCTCCTGCCGAGCCTGGCGCAAGCCGAGCGCGACGACATCCGCCAGCTCGCGCGCTACGAGGAAGGCACTGCGGGCGCCATCATGACCTCGGACTACGCCGCCCTGGCGCCCGAGTTCAGCGCCAGCGAGGCGATCGAGCGGCTGCGCCGCGAGGCGCCCGACAAGGAGACGATCTATCAAGCCTACGTGATCGATAGCGAGCGGCGGCTTTTGGGCACGGTCTCCCTTCGGGATTTGATCGTCGCCCGCGCGCACGAGCGCGTGGGCGATCTCATGCGCACGGGTGTGATCTCGGTCGCGGTGGATCGCTCGGCCGAAGACGCCGCGAGCATGGTGAGCAAATACGATCTCCTGGCCCTGCCCGTGGTCGACGACGCCAATCGGCTGGTCGGTATCGTCACCTACGACGACGCCATGGACGTCGCCGAAGAGGAGGCCACCGAGGACATCCAACGCGTCGGCAGTGTGACCGCCCTCGAGTCGAGCGTGCGCGCGGCCGGGATCACGCTGCTCTATCGCAAGCGGATCGCGTGGCTGGTGATCCTGGTCTTCGCCAATGCCCTGTCGGGCATGGGCATCGCCCAATACGAGGCCACCCTGTCGGCGCATCTCGCGCTGGTGTTCTTCCTGCCACTGCTGATCGCCTCGAGCGGCAACGCCGGAGCACAGTCGGCGACGCTGACCGTGCGCGCGCTCGCCACGGGCGACATCCGGGCGAGCGACTGGGGCCGGATGTTCGTGCGCGAGCTCATGGTCGCCTTGCTGCTCGGCGCGACCATGGCATTGGTCGTATCGCTGCTCGGGATCTATCGCGGCGGCAGTGGCATCGCGCTGGTCGTCGCCATCACCATGGTCGCCGTCGTCATCGTCGGCAGCCTGATCGGGATGTCGCTGCCGTTCATCTTGGAGAAGCTGCGCCTCGATCCCGCCACCGCCTCGGCGCCTTTGGTCACCTCCTTGGCCGATATATGCGGGGTCCTGATCTACTTCACCGTTGCGAGCTGGCTCCTGAGCACCCCCGTCGCCGCTTGAGCGCCGGCGCCCAGCCTGCGTCGCGGCGCTGTGTCGATGCGCGAGGTGATTCGGTATCATCGCTCACCCGCGCGCCCGTAGCTCAGCCGGATAGAGCACCAGGCTTCGAACCTGGTGGTCGGGGGTTCGAGTCCTCCCGGGCGCACCATATATCAAGGACTTACGTCCGCTAGCGCCCTCCCCTGTTCCCACTCACAGGGCCTTTTCCCAATGGCGGACTACCTTGTAGTCAGCCACCGCCCCCGGTCTCCTTCAAGACGCTGCCCTTATGTTGCCGTGTCAATACTCCAATGAGGGTTGCATCTAGCGCAGCGGCCCCATATCTTGACAGGCGCTACTGGTACCCGTGCGCGCATCGCGCGTTTTATTTCGCCGGCTCAGGACGACCTCTCTCCCTCAGAAACACTCGGCATACATATTAGTCTCGCATTGGCGTTTTCTATGGCCCGCGTCAACACAACTTCCTTCGGTGACCGTATAGCTCGGGCGGCTACGGAGGCTGGCGATGCAAGCGCCGATCTCGTCAACGCTGCCGAAAACGCCGATCTCCTGAAAGCGGTCGAGCAGACTGTCGACGCGCTGCAATCAGAGGAGCGTCATGTCAATACGATCGCCGAGCACGTTGAGTACTTGGCCTCGAAGATAACGGCAACCCGCCGAGCGTCGACTCTTGATCCCGATGACGAAACGGAGTCGATGCTGCAAAACGTTCAAAACGCAGGTCGATAGGCGTACCGCACTCTCCATGCGAAGCGGCAAAAAGCTGTGGAGGACTCCCGCTTGGGTGGGGAGAAGGAGGATGCAGTTGTTGTTTCGTTCGACCGGGCAACTCAAGCGCACGAGCGTATTCACGAGGCCCTTGCAGACCTTCGAATGGCAATTTTGGAGCACGACGCAGAGGTCGACAAGCGTAACGGGAACACATCCGGTCCGTTTGACGACATTGACGCGCTAATCGACAAAATAGAAAACAACAACTGTGATTAGACGATGCACCCAGGGAGGCCAGGTCATTTCGGCGGACGGCCAATTGCCCGTATAGAGACAACAAAACGATTCGACAAAGACTTAGCAAAGTGCAGAAAAAAGAAACCTGAGCTCTTCAACGCCGCATGCGAAGCGCTAAAAGATCTTAAAAAAGACCCACAGCCCGGATATCTTCGGTTCGAAAAACTAAAAGGTCATGAAGGAATTTATACAGTCCATGTAACGGGCGAGTTCAAAATTTCGATGGAATTCGATGAAAGCGACGCCCAAAAAGTACTCCTTCGACGCCTCGCTCATCACGACAAGATTGATTCCACGCCCTAACCCCCATTGGCCGGGTCAAAACCGGGGGCCTTCTCGTTATTACCCATACCGGCTACACCAAGCGCATTTCCTGACACACCTGTAGCCGGAGAGGCGCCGCGCATGAAGTGCATGCGGCAACACTGCCCGAGTGGCCTCCAGGACGTGGCCGATTGCCTTTTTCAAGCCTTTGTGGGCGGGCCCGATGGCGGGTATCGTCTCCTGGAATCGGGCTGCGACGGCTCATCGCCACCGCGGCTTCCCGCCGCGGCTCGTAAGGCGCAAAATGGACCGTATTGGACACGGCTGGTCGCCCCGCGCGGTCACGCCAGCGCCGTGCATGCCATGGACGCCTACGGGAGGCCTGCGATGAAGAAGCTCAAGAACGAAGCCGAGCTGTTGAAGGAAGCCATCCGGCTCGGCACGGAGTACGGCGAGCGCCGCGGTGTGGTCGAGTTCGAGCCCACCGATTCCCAGGCCGAGAAAATCACCTACATCTATCGCCTACTGGTCCACGACGGTGTCATCCAGCCGCTTGCCCGGGGCGAGGATTCGCTCGCCAACATGAAACACAAGCTCGCGCGCTGGGCGAGCAAGCAACTGCCCAGCGATCACCACTTGCTGCAATAGCGCCTCCCCGAGGCTCACCGGACGCTCGCTGGCGGCGGCGGCTTGGGCATGCCACCGCCACCGCGCTATGCTTGCGCGCCGATTGGCACAGTAGCGCGGACGGAGATGGCGATGG
>CAYTWS010000203.1:0-4188 GCA_964442145.1 uncultured Ectothiorhodospiraceae bacterium
TCGGGGAAGTCGACCAGCGTGCGCAGCTTGGCGCCGATCCAGGCCGGGTCGATGATGCGCATGTCGTAGGACAGGACCTTGCACAGACCGTCCAGGGCGCGCGGGTACTCGCCGGCGAGCCACAGGCTGTAGGGGCGGCGCTCGCCGTCCGGTAGCACCAGTTCCTTCACGCCCAGGACGAAGTCGTCGCCCGTGTTCGGATTGAACACGTCCACGGTCCACGACATCGTGCCGTTCGGGCCCGTCTTGGGCTCCTTGGGCGACATGAGTGCGTCGACCACGGGTGTGTCGCCATCGCGGCTGAAGGTGCCGAGCTCGTCGCAGCAGTGGCGCACCAGGATGGCCATGGCGGCGACGGCCGAGGGCACGCGCTGCGGGTCGCCGTCCGGCGGCATGGGCATGTCGAAGGCCTGGTCGTGCACCTTGGCCAGGCTGTCGAGCTTGCGCTTGAGCCACTCGGCGTCGCGCGTGCGCATGTCCATCGACAGCGCCTTGGCGATCGCGCCCGCCCCGCGCGGCTGCTCGGCGCCGTTGACCCAGACCTCGAACGGGTGGCGCTCGCCGTTCTCGACGTAGCCGACGAACACGGCGAACTTACCGCCCGGGTGCTCGACCATGTAGGTCTTGGCCGGGTTGCCGTCGGAGAACTTGGGCCGGCCCTGCCAGCGCAGGCTCGCCAGCGCGGGCTGCGGGGCCTTCTCCAGCGAGAGGCGCCGGTCGGCGTCGGACTGGTCGAACTCGGCCGGGGTCTCGGACGAGTCGCTGCCGCTGGTCTCGAGCACCGCGCCGGTGATCATGTTGGGCCGGAACGTCGTGAGGCCCTTGGCGCCGGCGCGCCACGCCTTGGAGTAGAGCTCGCGGAAGTCGTTGTAGTCGTAGTCGACCGGCACGTTGCAGGTCTTGGAGATCGCCGAGTCGATGAACGGCTGCACCGCCGCGATCATCTTCATGTGGTCCTCGACGCCCATCTCCAGCGCCGAGACGAACTGGCTCGGCAGGTTGCTGTAGCGCCCGTCGACCAGCGGGCCCGGATCGTTGCCGAGCTTGCGCCATACGCGGAAGGCGTAGTCCTCGACCTCGAACTGCTGGGTGGACTCGTCGGGCATGCGCTTGTTGCGCACGTAGGTCCACGAGAACGGCGGCTCGATGCCGTTGGAGGCATTGTCGGCGAACGCCAGGGCGATCGTGCCCGTGGGCGCGATCGACAGCAGGTGGCTGTTGCGGATGCCGTGCTCGCGGATGCCCTGCTGGACGTCCTCGGGCAGGCGGGCGACGAACGCGCCCTGCAGGTACTTGTCCGCATCGAACAGCGGGAACGGGCCCTTCTCGCTGGCGAGCTCGACCGAGGAGCGATAGGCCGCATCGCGCATCGCCTGCGAGATGGTCGCGGCCATGTCGCGGCCTTCGGCGGAGTCGTAGCGCAGGCCCAGCATGATCAAGGCGTCGCCGAGACCCAGGAAGCCCAGGCCGATGCGGCGCTTGGCCTTGGCCTCGTCGTCCTGCTCGTCGAGCGGCCAGGCGCTCGCGTCGAGTACGTCGTCGAGCATGCGCGTGGCCACCCGCGTGACCTCGGCGAAGCGGTCGAAGTCGAAGTAGGCCTCGCCCGAGAACGGCTGCTCGACGAAGCGCGTGAGATCGACCGAGCCCAGGCAGCAGCAGCCGTAGTCGGGCAACATCTGCTCGCCGCAGTTGTGCACATAGAGGCCGTTGGCGTCGAACGCGTGCACGCCCGGCACCTGCACGTCATACACGGTCTCGGTGCCGTCGGCCTCGATCGACTCGACCGTCGCGTGCCAGCGCGGGCGATTGATGGCGCGCTTGTAGCTGCCCAGCGCCCGGCGCAGGCGCTCGGCCTTGGCGGTGTCGTTGAAGCCGACGCGCTCGGCGAAGCGCGGCAGATGCCCGCCCGTGATCACGAGCTCGTGCTGGGCGCGGCAATCATAGGCCGCGGTGCTGCCTTTGCCGTCCGGCAGGTCCTTGCTGTGCGCGGGCCGGCGGTCGGTGTAGAGGGTGCTGGCGATGCCGAGGCGCCCGAGCATGCGCTGGACGGCCTCGAGGCTGTCGCGGTCGGACTGCGCCAGGCGCACGCTGACCCCTTTTTGCTGGGTGCCCTGGACGCTGCCGTCGGCGTCGAACAGCCCGCGCAGAAAGCCCACGTAGAAGTCGCTGGAGGCGCGCTCCATCTCGGGGGTGACCCCCTTGGCGCCGGGGCCCATGCCGAAGCCCTGGGCGAGATCGCGCAGGGCGGTCGAGTTCAGCCGGAACTCGCCCCGGCCGGCGATCTCGGAGAAGCCGGTGGAGTCGGCGCGGTGGGGCAGGGCGCGCGCGGCGGTCTCGGCGGCCTGCATGACGGGGCTCGCCGGGCGCTCGCCGTCGGCGGTCGCCGCGGCGGCCTCGGGCCAGACCGACACGGTCGCCGTGGCCTCCTTGAGGGTGCCGTCGCCCAGCAGCAGGCCGAGGAGATAGCCCTCGTCCGTGTTCGACGCGCCCGCCCAGGCGATCTCGGCGCCGTGGTCGTGCAGCACGATCTGGTCGCCCGCGGCGAGCTCGCCCGCCGCGACCCACTCGGTCTGCGGGATCCGGTCGCGCGTCTCGGGCGGGATGCGCCGCAGCACCGGGTGGTCCGCGGTCAGCCGGATCTGCTGGCCCTCGCGCGTGACCAGCCGATAGACGGGCTTGTCGCCCGTGACGAAGAAGCCGGCCTCGGTGGTCGCGTGGGCGGTGCCGTTGACCAGCACGTCGGTGGGCTGGCCGACGAGGTCGCGCACCTGGCGCGGACCCTCGGCGGTGTGGACCCAGGTGTCGCCCGTGACGCAGGGGTTGGAGGCCTTGATGGTCTCGGCGTACCAGAGGTTGTTCTCGCCGTTGATGCGGTCGAGGAACATCACGCCCGGATCGGCGTGGTCGTAGGTCGCCTCCATGACGTAGTCCCAGATCTCACGGGCGCGCACGCGCTCGTAGACCCACTTGCCCTTAGCCTCGTCGAAGTAGACCGGCTGGTTGTCCTTGATCCGGGGCGCGGGCTCGGCCTCGTGGGTGAGCTCGAAGAAGTCGTCGTTGTCGACCGCCTGCATGAACTCGTCGGTCACACCGACCGAGACGTTGAAGTTCGACAGCTGGCCGCTTTCGTACTTGGCCTCGATGAAGTCGCGGATGTCGGGGTGGTCGACGCGCAGCACACCCATCTGGGCGCCGCGGCGATAGCCGGCCGACTCGATGGTCTCGCAGGCGCGGTCGAACACGCGCATGAACGAGATCGGGCCCGAGGCCTCGGCCATGACCGCCTTGACCAGCGCACCCTTGGGCCGGATCGGGCTGAAGTCGTAGCCGACGCCGCCGCCCGCCTTGAGCGTGAGCATGGCCTGGCGCAGGGCCTCGGCGATGCCGTTCATGCTGTCGGCGACCGGCTGGACGAAGCAGTTGATCAGGGTCACCGACAGCCCCGTGCCCGCACCCGCCTGGATGCGCCCGCCCGGCACGAAGCCGGCGTCGAGCGCCTCGGCGAAGCGCTCCTGCCAGGCCTCGCGGTTGTCCGGCTCGACCGAGGCGAGCGCGCGCGCCACGCGCGCGCGCTGCTCGGCGCGGTCCTCGCCGTTCTGGGCGTATTTCTCTTGGAATGCGTCGTCGGCGATCGCTTGGAATTCCATCGATTCGGCCATCCTTCTGGTGGTGGACGGTGTGAACGGCGCGGTTCGTGAAGCGGCCGCGCCGCAGCGCTCGTGTTCGCGGTGCCTGACACGACCGCGCGGATGCGCGGACCGGTGGCCGGCGACGGTCGCCTCGGCCGACCGCCTATACCTCTAGTTTCCGACTGCGCGGGGTGCCCCGTCAAGCGGTTGAAACACAAGACCTAGTTAGCGCTAGATGTTATACCCCCAATATAGTGGGGGTATCCGTGCACAACCTGTGGACAAGTTGTGCGCCATTGGCCGCCGTGTGGGTCGCCTCGATGGGGGAACGTGGGGGCGAGGCCGCGCTGGACGAAGCGTAAGTCGCCGCATGGCGGGCGCTGTGCCCGCGGTCGGCGGACCCGGCCAACGCGGGCGCCCCTGTGGATCGCCGGGCGGGGCGGCGTAGGTGTTGTGGTGCGGGTGATCGCGGCTTGGTGCCGGCTGGTGCCTGGGGCGGGTGTTGCGCCGCCGGTCGATCCGGGCCCGCGGCATTCGATACCGGGTGGGCGGTCATGGG
>CAYTWS010000204.1:0-4175 GCA_964442145.1 uncultured Ectothiorhodospiraceae bacterium
CCATCGTTTTGGACCACGTTCGATCGCACCGTCACCCGACTGGGCTCGTCGCCCTCCTGCGGCGCCAGGAACTGGATCTGTTGGTCCTCGTACTCCGTCAGCGAGCGCGAGTAGGTTCGCACCAATAGATCCCGGAACTCGCGCACGAGCGCGCGCTTTTGATCGGCGCTGGCGTCCAGCCAGCTCCGCCCGACCGCGAGCTTGGTCATGGTGACGAAGTCCAGCCGCGGCAGGATGAGCTCGCGCAGGCGCTCCTCGATGGTCGCGGCGTCGTCCTCCGGGCTCGCCTCGCGCAGGACGGCCAACATCTCCTCGGTGGTCTCCTCGACCAGCGTTTGCGCTTTTTGCGGGTCGGGGCTCGCTTGGGCGGCCCCACCCGCCACGAGCATGATCGTCACCGCCAGTGTTGGCACCATTCGCGACATAGCACGTTGCATTGATTCCATCCTCGTCAATCGTAGGCGCGGGGCGCTACACCCCGCACTGTCCGGGCCGGACCGTCGACGTGGGCGCGCGTTCCCAACCGCCCGTGCGGGCCGGCCATTGCGCGGCTACTGTAGCGTAGCCCCATCGGCGCAACCTAGTGGCTGATGCGGGTTCTCGGACAACCCCCTGGCAACGCTGGCTACCCTGACCGACGCCCACGATCATAGGCCCTGCCCTGCGCACGTGCCAGTTACACCCACGTAATACACTGGCACCGAGGGCCGCCGACTTGCGCCGGTGGCGGCGCGACCGTCGAATTGGCTACGATGCGCAAACCCCAAGCCCGGCTCCCAAGGATCTGCCGATGGCATTCCCGCGCGGCTGCATCGACCGCCGCCTGCTCGTCGCGGCCATACTCGCGCCGTTGCTCGCGAGCTGCGCCACGACCCCGCGCGAGAGCGCCCAAGGGGACCCGCTCGAGCCGGTCAACCGCCAGGTCCACGCGTTCAACGACGCCTTCGACCGGGCGATCTTCCGGCCCGTGGCCGAGGGCTACCAAAAGGTCACCCCGGATCCGGTGCAACAAGGCATCGGCAACTTCTTCAGCAACCTGGGCGAGGTCACCATCTTCGCCAATAGCGTGCTGCAAGCCAAGCCGCGTAAGGCAACGGTGACGACACTGCGCTTCGCCTTCAACTCGACCTTTGGCCTGTTGGGCGTGCTCGACCTGGCGGGCTTGCTCGGGTTGGAAAAGCAAGACGAGGACTTCGGCCAGACGCTGGGCCACTGGGGCTTGGGCCCCGGGCCTTATGTCGTCCTTCCCTTCTTCGGGCCCAGCAGCTTGCGCGACTCGACCGGTATGCTCGTCGACGAGCAATACGACATCGGCAGCCGTATCGCCGACGACGACGCGACCTTCTACGCCATGCGGGTCCTGAGCGCGATCGACACACGCGCGCGTCTGCTGGGCGCCACCCGTATGCTCGACACGGCCGCGGTCGATCCCTACGCGTTCACGCGCCAGGCGTATCTGCGCCGCCGCGCGGGCAAGGTCTACGACGGCGATCCGCCGCCCGAGATCGTGCCCGGAGGGGGCCCGGACGACAGCGAAGGCGGTGACGATTTCGATCCCTTCTCCGATGAGGACGAGGAGCTCTTGCGCGAGGACGACGGCAACGACGGCGACGCGGGCTCGTGATGCTGCTGTCGCTGACCGCCGTGGTCGTCGGTATCGCCGCGCTCGTCTGGAGCGCGGACCGTTTCGTGCTGGGCGCCTCCGCAACGGCCGAGAACCTGGGGGTCTCGCCGCTGATCATCGGCCTGGTCATCATCGGCTTCGCGACCTCGTCTCCGGAGATCCTGGTGGCCTCGTTCGCCGCATGGGAGGGGAATCCGGGTCTGGGCATCGGCAACGCCGTCGGCTCGAACATCGCCAACATCGGGCTCATCCTCGGCGTGACCGCTTTGGCAGCGCCGCTGGTCAGCCACTCCCGCCTGGTCAGCCGCGAGGTGCCGATCCTGCTCATCGTGAGTGCACTCGCGGCCGTGCTGATGCTCGACCGCTGGCTGGGGCGCTTCGAGGGCGCCGTTCTTTTGTCCGCACTCGCTATCGGCGTCGCCTGCGTCATCGTCCAAGCGATGGCGCAACGCCAAACCGCCGACGATCCGCTCACCGAGGAGCTCGTCGAGCAGGTCCCGCGCGAGATCCCGCTGGCGCGCTCGCTGGCCTGGCTGATCGTGGGCTTCGTGGTCCTGCTGGCGAGCTCGCGCACGCTGGTGTGGGGCGGGGTGAATATCGCCGTCGCGCTCGGGGTCAGCGATCTCATCATCGGCCTGACCATCGTGGCGGTCGGCACCAGCCTACCCGAGCTCGCCGCGGCGGTCGCCAGCGCCATCAAGGGTGAGCCCGATCTGGTGCTGGGCAATGTCATCGGCTCGAACTTCTTCAACACCTTGGCCGTGTTGGGCCTGCCCGCGGTGATCCGGCCGGGGGAGGTGCCAGCCGACGTGCTCACCCGGGATTTGCCCGTCATGGGCGTGATGACGCTGCTGCTTTTGCCCGTGCTCGCCCATCGGCGCGACCGGCCCGGGCGCATCAGCCGGCTCGAGGGCCTGGTTCTGCTAACCTGTTTCCTGGGTTACCAGGGTTATCTCATCGCCAGCCTGTACGGCTGACGCCGCACCGGAGCGCGTCGATGGCACGCCCGCTCGATACCTCCCAACTCGCCGCCGACGAGCGCGAGCGCCTGCGCGAGCTGGGCTTGGCGGTGCTGCGCACCGAGGCCGAGGCCGTCGAGGCGTTGACCGCGCGGGTCGACGAGGCGTTTCTGACCGCGTGCCAGCTCATCCTGCAGTGCCGCGGGCGCGTAGTGGTCTTCGGCATGGGCAAGTCGGGCCACATCGGCGGCAAGATCGCCGCGACCCTGGCGAGCACGGGCACCCCCGCATTCTTCGTGCATCCGGGCGAGGCCGGCCACGGCGACCTCGGTATGGTCGTCGAGGGCGACGTCGTCATCGCCCTGTCGAACTCGGGCGAGACCGAGGAGATCGTGACCCTGCTGCCCGGGCTCAAGCGCCAACGCACGCCGCTGATCGCGATGACGGGCCGGCCCGGCTCCACCCTGGCGCGCTGGTCCTCGGCCCACCTCGACGTGGGCGTGACCACCGAGGCCTGTCCGCTGGGCCTGGCGCCCACCGCGAGCACGACGGCCGCGCTGGCGATGGGCGACGCCTTGGCGATCGCGTTGCTCGAGAGCCGCGGCTTCACCGCCGAGGATTTCGCGCGCTCGCACCCGGGGGGCTCGTTGGGGCGGCGCCTGCTGCTGCACGTGGGCGACATCATGCACACGGGCGACGCGGTGCCGAGCGTGCCTTCGGGGGCCGCGTTCCGCGATGCGCTGGTCGAGATCACGTCGAAGGGCTTGGGCATGACGGCGATCGTCGACGGCGAGGCGCGCGTGCTGGGTGTGTTCACCGACGGCGACCTCCGCCGCACCCTCGATGCCGCGTTCGATCTGCACACGACCCCGATCGACGAGGTCATGACGCGCGACTGTGTCACGATCGGGGCCGACGCCCTGGCCGCCGAGGGGTTGTCCCTCATGCACGAGCGCAGTATCAACGCCTTGCTGGTCACCGACGCCGCCCACCGGCTGGTGGGGGCCCTGAACATGCACACCTTGTTGCGGGCCGGCGTCGCATGAGCGCCGCCGCGACGCTGCTCGCCGAGCACGCGCGCGAGGCCGTCGACGTCCTCCGGCGGCTCCAGCTCGTCGTCCTCGACGTCGACGGCGTGCTCACCGATGGGCGCATCGTGCTCGGCGACGACGGTACCGAGCACAAAGCCTTCCATACCCACGACGGCCATGGCCTACGCTTGCTGCAAGATAGCGGTGTCGCCGCCGGCATCATCACCGGGCGCTCGTCCGCAATCGTGCGCCGGCGTGCCCAGGAGCTGCGCATCGCCCACCTGATGCAAGGGCGCCGCGACAAGGCCGACGCCTTGGCCGAGATGGCCGCCCGAGCCGACACGCAGCCGGCGGCAATGGCCTACGTCGGCGACGATGTCGTCGATCTGGCCGCCATGGCGGCCGCCGGGTTGGGCGTCGCCGTCGCCAACGCACCGCCGGCGGTCCATACGCACGCCGATCTGAGTACCCGGCGCGCCGGTGGCGACGGCGCGGTCCGCGAGCTCTGTGAGCTCGTCATGGCCGCCCAAGGGACCCTCGAGCGGGCGCTGGCGCCGGAGC
>CAYTWS010000205.1:0-1812 GCA_964442145.1 uncultured Ectothiorhodospiraceae bacterium
GCGTCGCCACGGCGGCGAAGAACACCAGCGGCTGGGCCAGCTCGCCGCGGCGGCGGATACCGAGGCGGAGGTCCCGGGCGACGATGGCGCCGAACGCGCGCAGCATGTCAGGCGCCCATCCGGAGGTTGCGGATAGGTGTGGCATCGAGGGCCACGCGCGTATGCGTCGCGACCACCGCCATGCCGCCGGCCATGCAATGCTCGCCGATGATCTCGGTTACGAGCTCGCGCCCGCCGGCATCCAGCGCCGTGAACGGCTCGTCCAGGATCCAAAGCGGCGCGGGCGTCACCAGCAGCCGGGCGAGTGCGACCCGCCGGCATTGGCCGGCAGAGAGTCGCCGCAGCGGCGTGTCCTCGTGGCCCAGTAGACCCAGGCGGCTCAGGGCCGAGGCGATGGGCTCGCCGGGCGGTGCCTGCGCCACGGCCCGTGCGGTCTCGAGGTTCTCCGCGGGCGTGAGGTCGTGCTTGATGCCGGGGACGTGGCCCACGTAGGCGAGCATCGCCCGATAGCTCTCGGCGGCCTCGCCGATCTCGAGGCCGCCCCAATAGACCGCGCCCGCCTCGAGGGGGACCAGCCCGCACAGGGCGCGCAGCAAGTGGGTCTTGCCGCTGCCGTTGGCGCCCTCGACCTGCAGGACCTCGCCCGGTCCGACATCGAGGTCGAGGCCGTCGAACAGCGACCGTTCACCGCGGCGGCAGAACAGCGCGCGGCCTGTCAAATGGGCGCCAGTATCCAAAAGGGTCGCGGGGCCGCTCGAAACCAACGCGCGAGGGTAGCATGGGGCGCCGCCCGCATCGCCACGCGCGCGCCAGGTTGGCGCTCGCGGCTACTCGGGTGGGTCGCTGACCGTCCAAGGCGCGCCCGAGTCATCGAGATAGAAGGCCTGCATCTCATCCCGGTCTAACGGGCGCGAGCTGATCCACTCGAGGCGGGCGTGGGTCAGTCCGCGCGGTCGATACGGGCCGGTGGCTTCTCCGGCCAGATCCCCTGGGGCCGGGTGAGCAGGATGATCTCGAGGAGCAGACCGATTAGAAAGATGCGCAGCGACGAGGCGCGCGTCGACAGGAACTCGGGCAGCCAATCGGTGATCGAGTCGGTCAGCGTCCACACACCCCAGATCACCAGCGCACCCAGTATGGCCCCGCGGTTGTTGCCGCTGCCGCCCGCGATGAGCATGACCCAGACGACGAACGTGGCGAACATGGGGTCGAACGCGCCCGGGCTGATGAAGCCCGTGAAGTGGGCGTAGAGGGCGCCGCCCAGCCCCATGAACATCGAGCCCACCACGAACGCCTCGACGCGGAAGCGAAGCACGCTCTTGCCGGCGGCGGTGACGGCGGGCTCGTTGGCCCGGATGGCGCGCAGGATGCGCGCCCAGGGCGAGCGGAACAGGCGCTGGATGACGAAATAGCTCGCCGCGACCAATGCCAGCAGCACGAGCAAGTAGCCCAGGCCCGCGTCGATCGCGGTGACGCCGTCCAGCGGATTCGGGATCGCCGGGATCCCGCGCACGCCGTTGGTCAGCCAGGCCTCGTTCTTCAGTGCCAAGCGCACGATCTCGGCGATGCCGATGGTCGCGATCGCCAGATAGTCCGAGCGCAGATTGAGCGTGATCAGGCCCACGCCCAGCGCGAGCACGCCGGCGACGATCATGGCGACGGGCAGGCCGGCGAGGAACGGCCAGTCGAAGCCGCCGAGGTGGTCCGGACTCGCCGGCGTCGTCAGGATGGCGGCAGTGTAGGCGCCCACGGCGAAGAAGGCGGCCACGCCGATGTTGATCTGGCCGGTGAAGCCCCACTGGATGTTCAGCC
>CAYTWS010000205.1:1822-4149 GCA_964442145.1 uncultured Ectothiorhodospiraceae bacterium
CGTGCGAGGACGGCAGAGACGGCCGCCATCGACAGGAAGCACACCATGTAGCCGAGTAGACCCGCCAGCTCCATCTTCGTCCCCTAGAGCACCTTGCCGCGGAACAGGCCGGTGGGCCGCCAGACCAGCATGGCGACCATGATGGCGAAGGCGACGGCCGGCTTGTAGGTCGACGGGATCACGATCGTGGAGAGCTCCTGTGAGATCCCGATGATCAGGGCACCCGCGATGGCCCCGTAGGGCTTGCCGATACCGCCGACGATGGCGGCGGCGAACACGGGCAACAGCAGCTTCCAGCCCATGATCGGCTTGAGATGGGTGTCGATGCCGACGAATACGCCGGCGGCGGCCGCAAGCACCCCCGCGATGATCCAGGTGAGGATCACGACCTTCTCGGTGTCGATGCCGGAGACGCGCGCCAGATCGGGGTTGTCCGACATCGCCCGCATCGCCTTGCCGAGGCGCGTGTGCTGCAGGAACAGGTGCAGCAAGACCATCAAGGCGGCGGCGCCGCCGACGATGAGCAGCCAGTCCGGCTTGATCCGCAGGCCGTTGTCGAACACCCAGGGCATGTTCACGCCGGGGCTGTAGACCTGGTTGTCCGGGCCCCAGACCATCTGGACGACGCTGCGCACCATCAGCGCGATACCGACCGAGCTGATCAGCAGGATGATGGGCTGACCCTCACGCAGGCGGCGATAGACCAACCGGTCGATGCCGACGGTCACCGCGGCGGTCGCCGCGATCGCCAGCACGAATGCCAGTACCATGGGCAGGTTGAGCCCGGCGACGCCCACGAGCGCGAAGTACGCGCCCAGGGTCATCAAGTCGCCGTGGGCGAAATGGGCGAAGCGCAGGATGCCGAAGATCAGCGAGACCCCGATCGCCCCGAGCGCGATGACGCTGCCCAGGACCACGCCGTAGATTACCAGTTGGATGAATTCGATCAGCATGGCTCAGCCGCCCAGGAACATCTCGGCGATCTCGGGGTCGCCCAGCAGGTTCTGGCCCGTGTCGGCGTGGCGGTTCCTTCCGAGCACCAGGACATAGCCGCGATGGGCCATGGCCAGCGCCTGCTTGGCGTTTTGCTCGACCATGAGGATGCCCACCCCTTGGGCGTTGATGTCGCGCACGCGCTCGAAGATGAGATCGATGAACTTCGGCGCCAGCCCGGCGGTGGGCTCGTCGAGCAACAGGATCGATGGATCCAGCATGAGCCCACGGCCGATCGCCACCATCTGGCGTTGCCCGCCCGACAGCGTCCCCGCGGGCTGATTGCGGCGCTCCTTGAGCGGCGGGAACAGCTCGAAGACGCGCTCGATCTGGTCGCTGTAGTCGTCGCGCCGGATGAACGCGCCCATCTCGAGATTCTCGCGCACCGTCAGCGAGGGGAAGACGTTCTTCTCCTGCGGCACGTAGCACAAGCCCTGGCCCACGATCCGGTCGGGCTGCCAGTTGGTGATGTCGGTGTCGCCCAGCCGGACGACCCCCTCGCGGATCCGTACCAGGCCGAACAACGCCTTCATCGCGGTCGATTTGCCCGCGCCGTTGGGACCGACAATGGCGACGATCTCGCCGTTGCCGATCTCCAGGGACAAGCCGTGGAGGATGTCGGTGCCGCCGTAGCCCCCCGTGATCGCCTCGGCGCGCAGCGTGGTCACGACGACGCCTCCGCTTGGTGGGCGGCGCCGCCCAGATACGCCTCCAGGACGGCCTCGTCCCGGCGAATAGCCTCCATCGAGCCTTGCGTGAGCACGCGCCCCTCGGCCATGACGATCACGGGATCGCACAGCTCGGCGATGAGATCCATGTCGTGCTCGATGATGCAGAAGGTGTAGCCGCGCTCGCGGTTGAGCCGCCGGATATCGTCGGCGAGCTTGGCCATGAGTGTTCGGTTGATGCCGGCGCCGGGCTCGTCGAGCAGGACCATGCGCGCGTCGGTCATCATGGTGCGGCCCAGCTCCAGCAATTTCTTCTGGCCGCCCGATAGATTGCCGGCGAGTTCATCCTTGAGATGCGAGAGCTGGAGGAACTCGAGCGCTTCCTCGGCGCGCTCGCGCACGACGCGCTCGTGGCGGCGGATCGCCCCGTAGCGAAGCAGCACCTGCGGGATCGACTCACCCGGCTGGCCCGCGGGCACGAGCATGAGATTCTCGAGCACGGTCATGCGCGCGAATTCGTGCGGCACCTGGAACGTGCGTACGAGGCCGTGGTGGAAGCGCTTGTGTGGGGGCAGGCGGGTGATGTCGGTGTCACCCAGGAAGATGCGCCCCTCGTCGGGCTCGACCGCACCCGCGATGATATTGAACAGGGTCGATTTGCCCGCG
>CAYTWS010000206.1:0-4143 GCA_964442145.1 uncultured Ectothiorhodospiraceae bacterium
GGTCGTCGCTCACATCGGTGGCGTAGGCCCAGCCGTTCTCGAGCATGTGCGGGTGCACCACCGACACGCTGATCGCGTCCTCGAGTTCCTTGAGACGCCGGAAAACCAGGGCGCGATGGGCCCAGGGGCATGCCAGCGAGACATAGAGGTGGTAGCGCCCGGCCTCGGCGGGGAAGCCGCCCTCGCCCATGGGCCCGGGTGAGCCGTCCGGCGTGATCCAGTTGCGGAATTTGGGGCTATCGCGGACGAAGCGCCCGCCCGTCGTCTTGGTGTCGTACCACTGGTCGTACCACACGCCCTCGATCAGCTTACCCATTGGGTCCTCCCGTTCGGTTCCATGGTCACGAGGGCATCATCGATCGACAGAAGCGCTGTTTCGAACCGAATTTTTGCCGATTCCATCGATGTCCTCGATGGTCGACGGATGGGGCGCTCAGATCAACGCCTCGTCCGCCGGGTCGGGCGCCCCCAGGCCCGTGGCGGCGACCGCCGCCGGCGTATCGCCCGGCACGCGGTGGAAACCGAGCTCGCGCCGGCCGCCGCAGGCCGCACGGATGCGCTCGAACGCACGTGTGCGGTCACCGGCGCGCAAGCGCAGCAGCTCGCGCAGGCGGGCGTCGTCGTCGCGCGGGTCGTAAGCGGCCAGCACCGCCCGCCGGGGATCGTCGATGGACTCGAGCACCGGGGCCTCGGGGAGCTCGTCGCGCCAGTCCCAATCGAATGCCACACCCTCCTGCTCGGCGGCGGCGCACGCGACCATGGCCGTGGCGCGCAGACGGCCCTCGCGCGAGTGGCCCGCGATGTGGGGCGTGGCGATGGCCACGCGCGTGAGCAGATCGGCGTCGATGGCGGGCTCACCCGCCCAGGTGTCGATCGCGGCGGCCAGGTCGGGCCCGTCGTCGAGGCGCGTGGCCAGTGCGTCCTCATCGACGACGCCGCCGCGGGCGGCATTGAGCAGCACGGCGCCCGCGGGCAGGGCGTCGATGGCCTCGCCACCGATCAAGCCGCGGGTCGCGTACGGACCCGATGCCGTCAGCGGCACGTGGAGCGTGACGACGTCGCAGGCCAATGCGGCGGCGAGATCGACGAAGCCGTCCGTGCCCTCGGCCGCCGCCCGCGGTGGATCGCAGACGCGGACCGTATAGCCCACCGCAGCCAGGCGCCGGGCGACGCGGCTGCCCACCTCACCGGCGCCGATGACGCCCACCCGGCCACGACCGAAGTCGTGGCGCCCCGCCTGGGCGAACGCCGCCAGCGAGCCCAGCACCCAGTCGGCGACGGCGGTGGCGTTCGAGCCCGGCGCGTGGGCGAAGCCGATGCCGCGTGCGGCGAGCCAGTCGCGATCGATGTGGTCGACACCGCTGGTCGTCGTGCCGACGAAGCGCACCAGCGACCCCCCAAGCAGGGTGCGATCGACCCGCGTGACCGAGCGCACAATCAGCGCCTCGGCGCGGGAGGCGGCCTCGGTGTCGATCTCGCGGCCATCCATGGTGACCACATGGCCCAGGCGGGCGAAGGCGCGGCGGACAGCGGGGACTCGTTCATCGGCGACGATGCGCATGATCCTCCTCGTGCTGGCGGGGTGAGCCACTCACACCCGAGCCCGGATGGCGGCGACGGGCAGCGAGGCCATCACTATGCCAACGCTTGTGCCCGGCCTTCATGAATGGCGGATGAACACGGGCGTAGTCGCCGCGCTCGCGCTCCCCGGATCAGCGCGTAACGACCAGGGTGCCCGCCATCCGATCGTGCAGCGCCTGGCGGCGCTCGGTGAACGCGGCCATGATGTAGCCCGCCAACAGGATCAGCGTCGACACGATCCTGCCGAAGAAACGCCCGGTCGCCTTGTCGAAGCTGATCTTCCGGCCGTCGAGATCGGTGACTTTGATACCCAGCGCGAGCTTGCCCAACGTGCCCTGGGTCCGATTGCTCTCCATGATCGCGAAATAGGACCAAGCGACGAAGAAGAACACGGCATCGAGCACCTGGAATCCCACATGGTCGGCGTCGTCGCCGCCCATCCACGGCGCGGCCATCGGGTTGATGCCCATCAGCACAGCGCCGACGGCGGTCACCGCCGCCACCAGCGCGAGGTCGATGGTGAACGCGGCAACGCGTTGCCGGAAGCGGGCGTAGTGCATGGGGCTCCTTTGGCCTGGCCGTGAGCGGCGCCAGCGAGCGGCCGCGATCAGCTCTGCAGGTAGGTGTAGGCCGATAGACCCGCCTCGAGCTCCTCGAGCAGGCGCGCGCGCAGCCCGGGCTCGAGCCGGCTGCGGCTCATCTTCTCACGGATGCGCGCGAGCAGCGTCTCCGGATCGAAGCGCACAAAGCGTAACAGCTCATCGACGCGATCGCCGCGCTCGGGATCCGCCAGGCGCCAGCCGCCATCGGCGCTGAGCACGACGTTGACCGCATGGGTATCGCCGAAGAGATTGTGCATATCGCCCAGGATCTCCTGATACGCCCCGACCAGGAACACCCCCAGCAGATAGTCCTCGCCCGGGGCGATCCGGTGCAGGGGCAGCGTCTTGAACACACCGTCGCCGTGGACGTACTCGTCGATGCGCCCATCCGAGTCGCAGGTGAGATCCTCGAGCACCGCATCCTCGGTCGGGGGCTCGTCCAGGCGCGTGAGCGGCATGATGGGAAAGAGCTGGTCGATGCCCCAGACGTCCGGGGTCGACTGGAACACGGAGAAGTTACAGAAGTACTTGGCCGCCAAGCGCTCCTTGAGGCGCGCGCGCACCTCGGGGTCGCGGTAGGGGCGGCGATCCAGCGCGCTGCGCGTGGCGCGACAGATCGCGACGAACAAGCAATCGGCCTCGGCGCGCGTGGCGATGTCGAGGCGGCCGTCGGTGTAGAGCGCGTGGGCGTCGCTCAGGGCGCGGCAGGCATCCTGATAGCGCTCCGCCATCGAGCCGGGCGGGTCGAAATAGAGGCCGGCGAGCTCGTGCAGCGGCGCCGGCGCGTCCGCCGCCGGCGCGGCGGGCGCGGGATCGGGCACGGCCTCGGTGTCGATGACGTCGGTGAGCAGCACCGCATGCTGTGCGCTCATCGCGCGCCCGGCCTCGGTGTAGATCGCCGGGTGCGCGAGCCCCTCTTCGCGGCAGACACGGGCGAGCTCGGCGACCACACGGTCGGCGTATTGCGCCAGCGAATAGTTCATCGAGAACGGGTCGCGCGAGCCCGCGCCCGCGTAGTCGACGGCCAGCCCGCCGCCGACGTCGACCGCGCCCAGCGGGGCGCCCAAACGCTTGAGCTCGGCATAGTAGCGCGCGGCCTCGGTCAGCCCGGCGCTGATGTCGCGCAGATTGGCGATCTGCGAGCCCATGTGGAAATGCAGCACGCGCAGCCACGCGAGCGCGTCGCGCGCGCGCAAGTCGTCGACGATGTCGAGCACTTGCTGCGCCGACAGACCGAACTTGGATTTCTCGCCGCCGGTGTTCTGCCAGCGCCCGTGGGCGATCGAGGCCAGGCGCACGCGCATGCCCAGATGGGGCTCGACGCCGAGCTCGGCGGCGATCTCGGCGACCAGGGCGACCTCGGCCGGCTGCTCCACCACGATCTGGACGTCGATCCCCAGGCGCCGGCCGATCAGCGCCAGCCGGACGTACTCGCGATCCTTGTAGCCGTTGCAGACGACGACGCCGCCGACCTCGCTGAGCGCGAGCACGGCCATGAGCTCGGGCTTGGACCCGGCCTCCAGGCCCACGGGGCCGTTGCCCGGGTTCTTGACGTGCTCGACCACGGAGCGCTGCTGGTTCACCTTGATCGGATAGACGGGGGTGTAGGCGCCGGTGAAGCCGTGGCGGCTGCGTGCGTCGTCGAACGCCGCCGCCAACGCGTGCACGCGGTCGTGCAGGATGTCGACGAAGCGCACCAGCACGGGCAGCGGCAAAGCCGAGGCGCGGGCCTCGGCGGCGACGTCGGCCAGCGCGACCGCGCGGCCGTCGCGGCGCGGCTCGACCACGGCCCGGCCGGCGGCGTCGATGCCGAAATAGCCCTCGCCCCAGTGGGCGACGTTGTAGGTGTGGCGGGCCTCGTCGAGGGTCCAGGCGCTCATCGCGGATCCGAGCTTGCACGGGGGCGGGGGCCGCGGCATCATCGCGCGCCGCCCGCGGCGAGGGCGCACAGGGTACCCGA
>CAYTWS010000207.1:0-4136 GCA_964442145.1 uncultured Ectothiorhodospiraceae bacterium
AGAACAGCGTGTGGAAGTAGGCGATGTCCTTGCCGATGAAGTGGTAGAGCTCGGTGTCGCTGCCGCTTCGCCAGGCCGCGGCGAAGTCGCGCCCGTGGCGCTCGCACCAGTTGCGATGGCTCGCCATGTAGCCGATGGGCGCGTCGAGCCAGACGTAGAAGTATTTGCCGGGGGCGTCGGGGATCTCGAAGCCCCAATAGGGCGCGTCGCGCGAGATGTCCCAGTCGGCCAGACCCGTCTCGAACCACTCGTCGAGCTTGTTGGCGATCTCGGATTGCACGTGGCCGCCGGCGGTCCACTCGCGCAGCATCGTCTCGAAATCGGCCAGGCGGAAGAAGTAGTGCTCGGATGAGCGTGTGACCGGGGTCTCGCCCGACAGCGCCGACACCGGATTGATGAGATCGCCGGGCGAGTAGGTCGCGCCGCAGCTCTCGCAGGCGTCGCCGTATTGCTCGGCTGCGCCGCAGCGCGGGCACTCGCCCTTGATGAAGCGATCGGGCAGGAACATGCCCTCGCGCTCGTCATAGGCCTGCTCGATCGTGCGCCGCGTGATGTGTCCGCGCTCGCGCAGGCGCTCGTAGATGGTCCCGGCGAGCTCGCGATTCTCTTGCGAGTGCGTGGTGTAGTAGTTGTCGAAGCCGATGAGGAAATCGTCGAAATCGCGGCGGTGCTCGGCGGCGAAATGCTCGATCAAGGCCTCGGGCGTGGTCCCCTGCTGCTGGGCCTTGAGCATGATCGGGGTGCCGTGGGCGTCCTCGGCACAGATGTAGCAGCAGTCGTGGCCGCGCAGGCGCTGGAACCGCGCCCACACGTCGGTCTGGATGTATTCGACCATGTGGCCGAGGTGGATGGGCCCGTTGGCGTAGGGCAGCGCACTCGTGACGAGGATGTCGCGCTTCGCGCTCATCGGTATTCCGCGGCGGGGGATCGAAGTGGAGCGCCGAAGCTAACAGGGTTGCCGCGCGCGCGCCAGCCGCCGTGGGCGTGAACGATTTGTCAGGCCCGCCGTACGGTCTTTACCGTCGCCCGCGCTTTGGCTCGTCACTTGGAGGTCTACGACCTATGCGATCGATTACTGCAATCGCCACCCTCTGCACTGGGCTCACGCTGGCCATGGCTGCCGGCGCCGCGGAGACCGAGGATGTCGGCGATAACGAGGCGGCGCCACCCGAGCTCACGGGCAGTGTCTCGCTGGGGGCCGTGGCGACCTCGGGCAGTACCGAGAGCGAGGCCACCAATGGGGCCGCCGACGCCGTGCTCGAGTACGCGGTCTGGCGCCATACGCTGCGGTTGCGGGCGTATCGCGCGAGCGAGGAGGGCGAGACCACCGCCGAGCGCTACAGCGGCTCGTGGCAGAGCGATTACAAGTTCTCCGAGCGTAGCTACTTCTTCGGCAACGCCAACTACCAGCGCGACCGCTTCGGCGCGTTCGAGCGCAGCGGCAGTGTCTCGCTCGGTGTGGGCCGGCGTTTCGTCGAGACCGACTCGGTCGAGCTCGACGCCGAGGTCGGCGCGGGCCGGCGCTACCAGCAGGCCCAAGGCACCGACGACTTCGACGGCGAGGCGATCGGGCGCTTCCAGAGCGACTTGCTCTGGCGCTTCAGCGAGACAGCCGAGCTCACCCAGTCGGTGGCGGTCGAGTCGGGCGAGAGCAATACCGCGACCGAGAGCGTCACGGCGATCGAGTCGCAGCTGGCCGGGGCGTTGGCCTTCCGGCTGTCGCACACGATCGAGCACGACTCCGACGTGCCTCCGGGCGAGGCGAGCACCGATCGCATCACCGCCGTATCGCTCGAGTACGCCTTCTGACCGGGGCATCGACGGGCGCGCTACACTGGCGCGGGATCGACGGCGGAGACGCGCGTGACACAGCCCGATGCCGAGGCCATACGGGCGGGCCTGGCCAGCGCCGAGCGGCGCATCGACGCCGCCTGCGTGCGGGCCGGGCGCGATCGCCAGGCCGTGCGCCTGTTGCCCGTGACCAAGACGGTCTCACCCGAGGCCGTGGCGGTGGCTTGGGAGGCGGGCTATACCGCCCTCGGCGAGAATCGGGTCCAGGAGGCGCTCGACAAGGCCGAGGCGCTGGCGGGCCGCGGCATCGAGTGGCACATGATCGGCCACCTGCAGCGCAACAAGGTCAAGCAGGCCTTGGGCTTCGCGCACTGCATCCAGAGCGTCGACCGCCCGGCCCTAGCGCGCCGCCTCGCCGACCGACTGGCCGAGGCGGGCGAGCGCCGCAAGGTGCTGCTCCAGGTCAACACCTCGGGGGCGACGAGCCAGTTCGGCGTGGCCCCCGAGCA
The DNA here is from genome assembly GCA_964442145.1 of uncultured Ectothiorhodospiraceae bacterium. Classification (GTDB taxonomy): domain Bacteria; phylum Pseudomonadota; class Gammaproteobacteria; order XJ16; family Halofilaceae; genus Halofilum. The sequence continues at coordinate 2,301 of CAYTWS010000207.1, forward strand.
AGCGAGTGAGCTGAGCCGTTATATCGCCGGCCGGGACGAGCTCGCCCTCGACGGCTTGATGACCATCGGGCGGCTCGTCGACGACCCCGAGCACGCGCGCGACTGCTTCCGCACGCTGCGCCAGCTGCGCGATCGGCTGGCCGACGAGCTCGGCCAAGCGCTTCCCGAGCTGTCGATGGGGATGTCCGGCGACATGGAGATCGCGATCGAAGAGGGGGCGACGCTAGTACGCGCCGGCAGTGCGATCTTCGGTGCGCGTGAATAGGCGGCCCATGGGCAGAATGCCCTGCCGACTGCGCCGCCCACCCCAACGAGGCCGAGGCCGACAGCGAGCGAGACCGAGATGAGCCCAACCGAGCGCCACGCCATCGAACGAGCGATCGCGGGTTTCACCGACCCCGACCGCGAGCGCGACGATGTCGATGCCGGCTGCGTCCGCTCGATCGACGTCGACGGCGCGCTCGGATCGGTGGCGATCCGCTTGCCGTTGCCCGTGGCGACGGTGCAGCAAGAGCGCGCCGATGCCGTGCGCGAGCGCATCGAGGCGCTCGACGGGGTCGACAGCGCGCGCGTGACGATCAACTGGGCGATCGAGGCGGGCGCGGTCCAGACCGACGCCCAGCAAATCGGTGACGTGAACAACGTGATCGCAGTGGCCTCGGCCAAGGGCGGCGTGGGCAAGTCCACGGTCGCCGCCAACATCGCGCTGGGGCTGCGGGCCGAGGGCGCGCGTGTCGGCATGCTCGACGCCGACATCTACGGCCCGAGTCAGCCGCGCATGCTCGGGATCCAGGGCAAGCCGTCCAGCCCGGACGGCAAGACCCTGCTGCCGCTGACGGGCCACGGGATCGAGGCCATGTCGATCGGCTTCCTGGTCGACCCCGAGAGCCCCATGATCTGGCGTGGACCGATGGTCACCCAGGCCCTCGAGCAGATGCTCTACAACACCCAGTGGAGCGAGCTCGACTACCTGATCGTCGATCTGCCGCCGGGCACGGGCGACATCCAGCTCACCCTGGCGCAGAAGGTGCCGCTGTCGGGCGCGGTGATCGTGACCACGCCGCAGGACATCGCGCTTTTGGACGCGCGCAAGGGCCTCAGGATGTTCGACAAGGTCTCGGTGTCGGTGCTGGGCGTGGTCGAGAACATGAGTATGCACGTGTGCAGCGCGTGCGGCCACGCCGAGCCCATCTTCGGCGAGGGCGGCGGCGCCGACATGGCCGAGCAGTACGGCACCCGCCTGCTGGGCCAGCTCCCGCTGCAGCGAAGCATCCGCATGCAGGCCGACAGCGGCGAGCCCAGCGTCATCGCCGACCCCGACTCGAACACGGCCGCGCTGTTGCGCGAGGTCGCCCGCCGCACCGCCGCCGGCCTCGCCCGCACCGACGTCCTACCCAAGGGCTTTCCCAACATCCGCATCGTCGAGGACTGAGCGCACGCCTCCCCGCGGTCACGCTAAGATGCAAAGAGCGCCAAGGACCGAAAGACATTGCCGGTTGTCGTGGCTTGTACGGCTCAGCCGAAGCTGGGAGAAATACTCAACAATTCTTAGTGTGCTTGGCGTCTTTGCGTGAGCACGAGCGCACTGGCTCAGAAGATAATGATGGTGTCGAAGCCGTCTTCGTGGTGGTGGCCTAGGGTCAGTCCATGTCGCGCAGGCTGATCACGGGCCAGCCGCGGGCGCGGGCGGTCTCGTCGAGCACGGGGTCGGGGTCGACGGCCACGGGGCGCTCGACGCGCTCGAGCAGTGGCAGGTCGTTGCGCGAGTCGGAGTAGAACGTCGTCTCGCGGGGCTGCTCGTCGCGCTCGGCGAGCCAGGCCTGCAGCCGGGTGATC
>CAYTWS010000208.1:0-4117 GCA_964442145.1 uncultured Ectothiorhodospiraceae bacterium
GCCGGCGGCGTTTGACGACGGCAAATTGACATTGAAGCGCTCGTCCTCGAGCTCCTCATTGTCGATGAGGTTGGCCACGCCCTCATTGTCGCCCGTGAACACCACGCCCTGTCCATCGTTGGTGGTGTCGCGGTTCACACCGAAGCGAACGCCGAGCTCCTTGTTGAAATCGTCGTTGGCGATCACGATGCGCGACTCGATCAGCACCTGGCGTACGGGGACATCCAAGCGATCGACCAGTTGGCGCACATTCGACAGGCTCTCCCCGGTCGCCTGTACCAGTAGCGTGTTGGTGCGCTGGTCCACCGTCACGCTGGCGCGCTCCGATACCAAGCTCGACTCGCCCGACTGAATAATCGCAGCCAGATCCTGTGCCTTGGCATAATTGACCTGGATGTACTCGGTGCGCAGCGGTGCCAGCTCCTTCTTCTGCTGCTGCGCCTCGAGCTCGGCCTGCTCGCGCGCCGCGATCTCCTGCCGGGGCGCGACGAATATCACGTTGCCATTGCGGCGCTTGTCCAAACCTTCCGACTGCAGGATGATATCGAGCGCCTGGTCCCACGGGACCTCCTTTAGGCGCAACGTCAAAGTGCCCTCAACGCTGTCGCTCACCACGATATTCAAACCGGTGAAATCGGCGAGTAGCTGGAGAACGGAGCGCACCGAGATCGCCTGGAAATTCAGCGATAGCGCGTCACCGGTGTATTCCTCCTCATCCTCTTCGCCTTGAGCGGCCTCTTGCTCGGTCAAAGGCTTGAGTTCGACCGTTAGCTCGCCCTCCGATTGGAACGCGATCTGACGGTACTCTTGCGTTTGCGGAACGATCTCCACGCGTCCCGTTGAGCCCCGTTGCTCAATGTCGATGTACTTCACCGGGGTGGCAAAATCGATCACATCGAGGCGCCGGCGCTTCTCGGGCGGGATGATCGTGTCCGGTAGCGTCACGAGGACGTTGCCGCCCTGCTGCTCGACATCGACCGCCACGTCCGGTGACGCCAAGTTCAGCACGACACGGCCCTGGCCCTGGGCGCCGCGGCGGAAATCCACCTCCCGTAGGCCGCCGCGCTGTGTCGAGCGCTCGGTGGTCGATGTGTCCGCGTCGCCCGATGCGGTTGCTCGCTCGCTTTCGTCGGAGGTATCCGCAGAGGCTCCCGTCGTTGTTGCGGCATCGCCGCGCTGCCCGAGCGAAACCCGCACGACGTTGCCCTCGACCGTGGTGTTGAACTCCGGCATCTCGGTGAGATTGATAACAGCGCGGGTGCGACCCTGGGCCTCCACCAGATTCAGCGAATTGGCGATGCCGACATCGATGGGGAACCGCCGCTCGCCGGTGGCATTGCGGGTGTTAGCGAAATCGAGCGCGATACGTGCCGGGTCGCGAATGGTGAACGTCCGCGGAGCCTCGACCGCGTTGGCCAGCTCGAACCGCATCTCCACGCGGTTGCCCGGCCTCACCGTGTAATCGAACGACTCGAGCGCATTACCCGCCTCACTGCCGGATTCGGCTGCGGGCGCCAGCCCCGGCGCACTCGCCACTAGGGCGCCAAGCGCTGCCAAGGATAAAGCTCGCCTAACGCGCTGGTGCCTGAGATCGGCCATATCGGTCTCCCGTTGTGCTAGTCGCTGAGGGCGATCGAGGCATCGCGTTCCTCCCAGCCGCCCCCGCGAGCGGGGATGATCTCCACAAGACGGATCTCATCGGGCTCGATGGCCGTGATCCGCCCGTATTGTTGTCCCATATAGTTGCCGGGCAGTACCCGATGGATCGTGCCATCCGGGTCCTTGACGAGCCCCCAGCGCCTGCCGTCGCGCATGAGCGTACCGACCATTTCGAGGCTGTCGAGTGCGTACTCCTCGAGCGGCTCTTTCGGCCGATCCTTGTCCGGTGCGACATTGGACTCGGCTTTGGCCTCCTCCCCTTCGCCGTCCTCGCGCTCGCTCTCGGCAAAGCCGCTCTGTGGCGTGAACGGGTCTCGTAGCTGTGCGGCGTCGTAGGTCACGCTCTCGTAGGGCTCGAACGTCGGTAGCGGCTCGATCTTGCCGCCCGGGCGCTGCTTGATGCGCTCGACGAATTGCTTCAAATCCTCATCGCCGCTCGAGCACCCAGCGCCGACGAGCGTCGCCGCGACGATTGTGAGGCCGAGTGCGCGAAGCCGTCGCGGGGCCATCAATTATCGCCTCCGCTGCCACCGTTGCCCGCACTCTCGCCCAGATAGCGATACGTCTTCGCGGTGAGTGTCATGCGCAGATCCGGGCTGGACCGTGGCGGCCCGTCGGCGTTGTTACCGTCGCCGTCGGCCGTAGCGACGCTGATGTTGTGCAGCGTTACGATGCGGGGAAGCGAGGCCAGGCCCGATACGAATTTGCCGAACTCGTGATACTTACCGGAAACACGCAATTCAATCGGGTATTCCGCGTAGAATTCCTGCTTTTGCTCCGAGCCCGGCTCGAAGTAGTTGACCGTTAGCCCCGCGGCGATCGACGTCTGCGAGAGGTCGACCAATAGATCCTCGAGCTCGGTCTCGGTCGGAAGCTGATCCAGCTTGCCGGCCAATGACTCTTCCAGCTTCTGCTTCTGCTCCTTATAAGCGTCGAGCTGGGCCGCCTTGCTTTGCATCGTCTTGAATTTGTCGCGTAGCTCCTGCTCCTTGTTCTGCGCATCCTCGAGGTCGGCCAATGCCGGTTGCACCAGAAACCAGCCCATACCCGCCAGTATCGCGGCGGCTAGTGCGACCAGCGCCCCGATCCGGACGGGCTTGGGCGCCGTCCCAATGCGCTTGAGGTCGCTTACGTCGAGCTCTTGAAGCTTTTGATATGCCTCAGAAACATCCATCGTCTATCGCGGCCTCGCAAGCGAAGTGTCATCCACTGCCGGACTGGGAGTCGCCATCTTGCTCATCGTCCGGGGTGGTTTGGACCAAGGTCATCTTGAACGTTTTTACCTCTCGACCGTCGATGCTCTCGATGACGTCCAAGCTCGGGTTCTTGAGCCACGGCGATTGGGCCAAGTTACGCATGGAACTGGACACGCGCGAATTCGACTCGGCACGGCCCTGGACTGTTAGGTCGTCGCCTTGCTGCTCGATCGTCCGCAGGTAGATGCCGTCCGGTAGTGTGTCGGCGAGCTGAGTGAACAAGTGAACGATCTGCGGGCGCCGTTGCTGCAGATCCTGGATGATGTCCATGCGCGCCAGTAGCTCCTCTCTCTGGTCCTCGATGCTGCGTATCGTGCGGATGTCCTCTTCGAGCTTGGCGATCTCGTCCTGCAGGTAGTCGTTACGCGACTCCTGGTTGTCGATCAGTCCCTGCACGTGGTACCAGCCGTAGCCGCCGACGAGCCCTACCAATATGGCCACGAGAACGGCCTGGCGAGCGAACTCCTGAGTGAGGTGCTTGCGGCGCTCCTCGCGCCAAGGGAGTAGGTTGATCTTGGCCATGTCAGACGTACCCGCGCACGGCGAGGCCGAAGGCCACGAGCAACGAGGGCCCGTCCGCCGTGAGCTTCTGCCGGTTGATTCGCCCGCCTAGCGAAACGGCGTGGAACGGGTTGGCAATAACGGTCGGCACACCGATTTGCGCCTCGACGAACTCGTCGATTGCCGGGATCGACGCACAGCCACCGCCCAACAATATTTGGTCGACGTCGTCGTAGTCGCTGGCTGAGAAGAAAAACTGCAAGAAGCGGCTGATTTGGTGCGTCATCGTCGTTTTGAATGGCTCGAGCACTTCGGGCTCGTAGTTGTCGGGCAAACCGCCTTGTTTTTTTACGCGCCCGGCGTCCTCGTACGACAGGCCGTAACGCCGCATGATCTCCTCAGTGAGCTGCTTGCCGCCGAACGACTGCTCGCGCGTGTACACCAGCTCGCCGTCGTCGAGCACATTGAGCGTGGTCAACGTCGAGCCCACGTCGACGACCGCTACCGTCCGTCCGGCACCACGATCGGGCAGCATATCCGGGATGGCACGGCACGCGTGCTCGACCGTGTAGGGCTCGACATCGACCGACTTGGCAGTCAACCCTGCCATGGTCACGGCGGCGGTGCGCATCTCGACATTCTCGCTCTTTGAGGCGGCAAGCAGCACATCGACGGTGTCGTCGCTGCCCTCGGTCGGGCCG
>CAYTWS010000209.1:0-2107 GCA_964442145.1 uncultured Ectothiorhodospiraceae bacterium
ACGGCGTGCGCAAGCTCTTCGAGGAGCTGGGCCCGCGCTACAAGTCGCGCCCGGGTGGCTATCTGCGCATCCTCAAGTACGGCTACCGCGACGGCGACAACGCCCCCATGGCGCTGGTCGAGCTCGTCGACCGGCCCGGCGCGGAAGACGCCGCGTAAGATCCCCGCGCGGCGGGCCCGGGGGTCGGGTCCGCCGCGATCGCAGCCAACCCAGCCGAGCGGGGCGAATAGGCTGCCCGCCGCGTCGGATGACGCGGCGCCACCGTCCCGGGCGCCGATGCCGTGCTAGCGCTCCTCCTGCCCTACGAGCTCTACCCCGAGGTCGCCTTGTTCTGCGGCGCGGCGGGTGCGGTCTATGCGCGCGGCCTGATCCAGCGCCATCGCGCCGGCGACACCATCCCGCACGCGGGGGCGCTGGCGTTCTACGCCGGCCTGGTGCTCACCTACGCCGTCAGCCAGACCTACCTCGACTATCTGTCGCAGTACATGTTCTGGGTCCACCGCGGCCAGCACCTGGTGCTCCACCACCTCGCGCCCTTTCTACTGGTGCTCGGGCGCCCGCACGAGGTCCTGCCCCGTGCGCTCCCGCCGCCCGCGCGCGAGCGCGCCGGGCGGATGCTGGCGAGCCCCTGGGTCCGTTGGCCCTACCGCGTCGTCCAGCAGCCCGTGATCGCGTGTGTGCTGTTCGTCGGCATCATCGTGTTCTGGCTCCTGCCCGAGATGCACTTCGACGCCATGCTGTCGCAGGGCTTGTATCGGCTGATGAACGCCTCGGTGTTCGTCGAGGGGCTGCTGTTCTGGTGGCTCATCGTGGACCCGCGCGGGCGAGCCCGCGGGGGCTTGTCGTTCGGTGCGCGCATTCTGATGTTGTGGGGTGTGATGATCCCCCAGATCGCGCTGGGCGCCTACATCGGCTTGAGCCGGTCGGTGATCTACGACGTCTACGCGGTCTGCGGCCGGGCGTGGCCGCTGAGCCCCATCACCGATCAACAGCTCGGCGGGATGATCACCTGGGTCCCGGCGGCTATGATGAGCGTGCTGGGCATGCTGGTGGTGCTGCGTCTGTGGCTGCGTGAGGGCGCCGACGCCGGCGCCAGTGCCGGTCAATCTTCAAACATATGAGACCCCTGCCGGAGATGATGTTGCAACGACTCGCTCAATGGATCGTCGCCGCGTTCGCCGCCGCCGCGCTGGCCGCGTGCAGCGAAGACCATCAGTGGAATGCCAAGGACGTCTCCGGGCTGATGCCGGACCTCCAGTTCGAGCTCGCACGCGCGCCCAGCGGCGAGCGCGTCACGGCGGCGGACTTCCAGGGCAAGGTCACGGTCGTCTACTTCGGTTTCACCCATTGCCCGGATGTCTGCCCCGCGACGCTGGCGAAATTCAGCCAGGCGCTACAGGGCATGGAGCTCCAGCAGGCCGATCAGGTACGGGTGCTGTTCGTCTCGGTGGACCCGAAGCGCGACACGCTCGAGCGCCTGGCGCAATACACCGGCGGCTTCGGTGAGCGCTTCGTCGGCTTGCGCGGTGACGAGGCCTACCTACGCGAGCTGACCAAGCGCTACCGGGTGACGTTCGGCTACGGCGAGCCCGACGACGACGGCAACTACAGCGTGTCGCACTCGAACGCCGCGTTCATCTTCGACGAGTCGGGCAAGCTGCGCCTGCTCGCGCGCCCCGACCAGTCGATCGAGGCCTTGAAGGAGGACCTCACCCACCTCGTCGACAGCTGAAAGGGCTTTCGGCCATACAACTACCTCGCGGGGAGGACCTCGCGAAGGCGCTAAGGGCGCGAAGGTAGAAAGTGGGCAGACGCTGGAGCAATCCCAGTAGCCCGGACGGAGGCGCCAGCCGGAATCCGGCGCACGGGGCCTGATCGTATTCGTAGGTCGCACTTCAGTGCGACAGGTGGAGATGCCGCCCTGTCCGGCTGAAGCCGGACCTACAAACGGATCTTGCCGCGGCGGCCTTCGCGCCTTGGCGAGGTCGTTCCAGCGTTTCTCGAGCCTCCCGGATTCCGGCTACTCCTCCATCCGGGGCTACACGGCTACCCCAAGGCGAAACGGAGTTGTAGGTCGCACTTCAGTGCGACAGCTGAAAGAACCTTC
>CAYTWS010000209.1:2117-4115 GCA_964442145.1 uncultured Ectothiorhodospiraceae bacterium
GCCAACCCGGTGGCCGCGAACGCCGGGCGCGTCGCGCGCGGCGGTGTGCCGGCGGCGCCGGTGAGTGTCACTCTTGCGACGACTGCCACCGTCCGAAAACGGAGGGATTCACCCCCAGGCGGTCGAGGACCCACTTGATCATCCAGAGGTTCCAGAAGGCCATCGTGATGGCGGTGGCCGCGGCTGCGCCCACGAGACCATACATCGGAATCAGCGCGGCGTTCGCGACGATGTTCAATGCCGCCCCGGCAATGAGTATCGCGACGGCTTGATCCTGGTGGCCGGTCATCGTCATCAGGAACCCGACGGGGCCGCACAATGCGTTGATCAGTTGGCCGACGACCAGGATGATCAGCGCGGGATAGCCGGCGCGAAAGGCCTCGCCGAACAAGCCCAGCAACCATCCGCCCAGCAGCACGAAGCCTACGGCGATTACGGCGGCGACCGCGGTCGTGCTGAGCGCGGCCAGCTTGAGCAGGCGTTGCAAGCGCTGCTTGTCGCCGCTCGTGTACAGCTCGGAGATCATGGGCGCCACGATGGCGTTGGCCGAGACCAGGCCGATCGTGACCAGATCGCTCATCCGGGCGACCGGGAAATACAGCCCCGCCGCATCCGTGCCGGCCAATGCACCCAGCATGGCCACATCGGTCTGGCGCATGATCACGCGCATCCCCGCCATCACCATCAGCGGCATCGATGCCCGCAGCCAATAGCGCGTGCGGTAGGTCGAGGCCGTGGAGTCGATGTCCGGTCCGATCGTCGATTGGGCCCAGTACATGGCGATCAGCCAAGCGCCCGTGGCCGACACGGCGGTCAGCGCCATGGCCGCGGGCGCGGTCTCGAGCATCCCGATGGCCCCGGCCACCAGGGCCAGCAGCAATAGCCCGCCGTGGAGGAAGGTCCGGAACGGCAGAAAGGCCCGCACGGCGCAGCGATAGCCTTGGAGCAGCCCCTGGGCGACGCCCATGTGCGTCATCGGGATGACCGCGATCGCCGCGATGAGGAAGGTGTCGAGCTGGGCCGCGGGCATATGCTGGCGCAACAACAAGGCCACCGCGGCCATCGAGAGGCCGGTGGCGAGCGCCGACGCCCCGACGAAAGCGCTACTGCGCTCCTTCAAGCCGCGCAACGCGGGCCATTCGCGCTGGCTCCGATAGGCCGCGGTGAAGCGTACGAGGCTGTTGTGGAAGCCCAGGCGGGCGACTTGGCACAGGATCAGGGTCCAGGTGAACGCGTAGGCGAAATACCCGTACTGGGTGACGTCCAGCAGCCGGGCCAATGCGAGCTGGGCCAGCAACGCCAAAAGGGCACCGGCGAGCTGGGCGCCGGCGGAGCCGGAGGCGCCCCGCGCCAGAACCGAGCCGACCCCTTGGCCCGTCCAGATGCGCGCCAGGCGGGAGCGCACGCGTTCGTTCGGGGCGGGGTCGGCCACTGCGCTCGCGTCAGCCGTGGCGGCGCTCGGCCGGGAAGGGCTCGATCCCGAGCACGGGGCGCAGGTAGCGCCCCGTGTGCGACGCCTCGATGCCGGCGACGGCCTCGGGCGTGCCCTCGGCGACGACGTAGCCGCCGGCCTCGCCGCCCTCGGGGCCGAGATCGAGCACCCAGTCGGCGGTCTTGACCACGTCGAGGTCGTGTTCGATGACCACGACCGTGTTGCCGTGGTCGCGCAGGCGGTGGAGCACCTTCAACAGCTGGTCGACGTCGTGGAAGTGCAGGCCCGTGGTGGGCTCGTCGAGGATGTAGAGCGTGCGCCCCGTGTCGCGCTTGGACAGCTCGCGTGCCAGCTTGACGCGCTGGGCCTCGCCGCCGGACAGCGTGGTCGCGTTCTGGCCCAGCTTGACGTACGACAGGCCCACGTCCATCAGCGTATCGAGCTTGCGCTTGATCACCGGCACGGGCGCGAAGAACTCGCTGGCTTCCTCGATCGTCATGTCGAGCACCTGGGAGATGTTCTTGCCCTTGTACTCGATGTCGAGCGTCTCGCGGTTGTAGCGCGCG
>CAYTWS010000210.1:0-4096 GCA_964442145.1 uncultured Ectothiorhodospiraceae bacterium
TGGCGTCCCCAAGGGGATTCGAACCCCTGTTGCCGCCGTGAGAGGGCGGAGTCCTAGGCCACTAGACGATGGGGACATGTCCGGTTTGTGCGGGTCCGCCGCCCGCGGAGCGCGTATTGTAGGACAAGCCGCGCCGTTGACAAACCCCCGGGCCAGGCGGGCCGTCCGCCTCGACGGGGTGGCCGGGCCCTCGCCATAATCGATCGCAAATACCGATGCGGGAGGCACTCATGCGCTACGTCAACGGCGACTTCGCGCTCGAGGTCACCACCGGCGATATCACGCAGCAAGCGGTCGATGCCGTGGTCAACGCGGCCAACGCCCAGCTGGCGCCGGGCGGCGGGGTCGCCGGCGCCATCCACCGCGCCGCCGGGCCGGAGCTGTGGCAGGCGTGTAAGCCCCTGGGCGGGTGCGCCACCGGCGAGGCCAAGATCACCGACGGCTTCGCCCTGCCCGCGCGCTGGATCGTGCACACCGTCGGCCCCGTCTACGGTCGCGACGAGCCCGCCGCCGAGCTGCTCGCCACCTGCTATCGCAACAGCCTGGAGCGGGCCGACGAGGCCGGGGCCGGGTCGATCGCGTTCCCGGCACTGTCGACCGGCGCCTTCGGCTATCCGCTCGCCGAGGCCGCGGACGTCGCGCTGTCGACGGTGATGGAGGCACTGCCGCGGCACCAGCATCTGCGCCTCGCGCGCTTCGTGCTGTTCAGCGAGCGTGAGCGCGAGGTACACGCCGAGGCCCTGGCGCGCCTGGCGGGCGAGCACGGATGGTCGGCCGGTTAGGGCCCGCCCCGGTGGCACCGCCGCGGCCGATGCGTTAGCCTCGCGCGTCTCTGGCGGGTTCGGTCAGGCATCCGGGCGAGGCCTGGGAAGGGGAGAGCGCTTTGGACATCGACGGCGTACGCGACGCTTATCGCCGCTATGCACATCTATACGACCGTTGGTTCGGCAAGATCTTCCACCCCGGGCGCAAGCTCGCGATCGATCAAATGGGCATCAAGCCGGGCGATCGCGTCCTCGAGGTGGGCGTCGGCACGGGGCTGTCGCTGCCGGAATACCCCGAGGGCGTCGAGGTCACCGGCATCGACGTCTCGCCGGAGATGATCGATCAAGCGCGCGACCGGGCCAAGGCCGCCGAGATGGACAACGTCTCACTCGCCGAGATGGATGCCGAGGCCATGGATCTCGCCGATGGCTCGTTCGACCACGTCGTGGCGATGTACGTCCTGTCCGTCGCGCCCAATCCCCGCAAGGTCGTCGATGAGATGCGCCGCGTCTGCAAGCCGGGCGGCGACTTGTTCATCGTCAACCACTTTCGCCACCAGAACCCGCTGATCAGCGGCATCGAGCGCCTCCTGGCGCCGCTGTCGGGCCTGGTCGGCTTTCGCCCCGATTTCGCCTTCGACGAGTTCGTCCAGCAGACCGACCTGCAGGTCCTCGAGACCCATCCGGTCAACCTGTTCGGCTACTGGACGCTGGTGCGCGCCTCGAGCACGCCCCAATCCGAGGCCGGCGCCGCCGCGGCGTAAGACCGGCAGAGCGCGCGCGGCCCCGCGGGCACCGCACGCGCCTCGACACCCCCGGGCGCGCCTCAGGCGGGCGTCGCGGTGCGACGCTTGCGCACGGCCTCGGCGATCTCGCGCAGTAGCGCCTCGGTGCGCTCCCACCCCATGCAGGCGTCGGTGATGCTCTGGCCGTAGACGAGCTCGCCCGCGCCCAAGCTCTGCTTGCCCTCGACGAGGTGACTCTCGAGCATCATGCCGAAGATGCGCCGGTCGCCGCTGCCGACCTGGTGGGCGATGTCGCGGGCCACATCCGCCTGGCGATCCGGCTTCTTGCGCGAGTTCGCATGGCTCGCATCGATCATGATGCGCTGCGGCAGCCCCGCCTCGCTCAAGCTCTCCGCGACATCGTCGACGCTCGAGGCATCGTAGTTCGGCTGGCGCCCGCCGCGCAGGATGACGTGGCAGTACGCATTGCCCGTGGTCTCGACGATCGCGGAATGCCCTTGGCGCGTCACGCCGAGAAAGTGGTGGGAGTGACTCGCCGCACGGATGGCGTCGACCGCGATCTGGACGTCGCCGGTCGTGCCATTTTTGAAGCCCACCGGGCACGACAGCCCCGAGGCGAGCTCGCGGTGGCCCTGCGATTCGGTCGTGCGGGCGCCGATCGCACCCCAGCCGACCAGATCGGCGATGTACTGCGGGCTGATGAGATCGAGGAACTCGGTGCCGGCCGGGACCTCCATCTCCGCCAGGTCCATCAGTAGCTGGCGCGCCGTCTGCAAGCCGACGTTGATGTCGAAGCTGTCGTCGAGATGGGGATCGTTGATCAGCCCCTTCCAGCCGACGGTGGTGCGCGGCTTCTCGAAGTACACGCGCATCATGATCATCAGGTCGTCGCCGAGCTCGCTGCGCATGCGCTGGAGCCGCTCGGCGAACTCGCGCGCCGCTTGCGGATCGTGGATCGAGCAGGGGCCGACGATGACGAGCAGGCGCTCGTCCTCGCCGTCCATGATCTTTTGGACTTGTTGCCGGCCGAAGTGAACGGTCTCGGCTGCCCGGTCGGAGGCGGCGGGCATTTGCTCGGGCGGAAGTAGCTCTTTGATGTCGCGGATACGGGTGTCACCGGTCTGGTATGTCATTGTCTCCTCACCTCGGCTTCGCTGGGCGTGCGCAGAGCGGCGGCAACCGCGTCGATCAACCCGCGAATCTCTTCGTGGCGCGTTTTCATCGCCGCCTTGTTGACGATCAGGCGGCTCGTGATCTCGGTCATGGTCTCGAGCGGCTCGAGGCCATTGGCCCGGAGAGTCCGCCCGGTGTCGACGAGGTCGACGATCCAATCGGCCAACCCCACCAACGGGGCCAGCTCCATCGAGCCGTAGAGCTTGATGATCTCGACCTGGCGCCCCTTGGCCGCGAAGTAGCGGTGCGTCGTGTCGACGTACTTGGTCGCGATGCGCGGGCGGCGCGGCCCGTCCTCGATGCTCGCCCCGGACGGCCCCGCAACCATCAATCGGCAGGCGGCGATGCCCAGATCCAGCGGCTCGTACAACCCCGAGCCGCCGTGCTCGAGCAACACGTCCTTGCCGGCGACGCCGAGATCCGCGCCCCCGTATTGGACGTACGTCGGCACATCCGCGGCACGCACGACCAGGAATCGCACACTGGCGTCGGCCGACTCCAGGATGAGCCGCCGACTCGCGTCGGGGTCCTCGGCGGGCGCGACACCCGCTCGAGCGAACAGGGGCAGCGTGTCCTCGAGGATTCTACCCTTGGACAAGGCGATCGTCAGGGGCCGGCGCGTGGCGTTTGCATCGCTCATCAGGCGGGCACCCGGCGGATCTGGGCACCGAGCTGGGCGAGCTTCTCCTCGATGCACTCGTAGCCGCGGTCGATGTGGTAGACGCGATCGACGGCCGTCTCCCCTTGGGCGATCAATCCGGCGAGGATGAGGCTCGCCGAAGCGCGCAGATCGGTGGCCATCACCGGCGCGCCGGTTAGATGGTCGACGCCCTGGATGATCGCCGTGTTGCCCTCGACGCGCATGCGCGCACCCATGCGCTGCATCTCCTGGATGTGCATGAATCGGTTCTCGAAGACGGTCTCGGTGACCGTGCTCACGCCATCGGCGACCGCGTTCATCGCCGAGAACTGCGCCTGCATGTCGGTGGGAAACCCCGGGAAGGGGGACGTGCGCACATCGACCGCGCGCGTGCGCCGGCCATCCATCGTGAGCTCGATCGTGCTGTCGCTGACGTCGAGATGCGCACCGGCCTCATCGAGCTTGACCAGCACGGCATCGAGCAGATCCGGCCGCGTGTCCTTGAGCAGCACATGGCCGCCCGTCATGGCGGCGGCGCACAGGAACGTCGCGCTCTCGATGCGGTCGGGCAGCACCCGATAGCGCGTGCCCGACAACGAGCGCACGCCTTCGATGACGATGCGGTCGGTGCCCGCACCGGAGATCTGCGCGCCCATCTGATTGAGGAAATTGGCGAGGTCGACGACCTCGGGCTCGCGGGCGGCGTTCTCGAGGATCGTGGTGCCCTCGGCGAGGGTCGCGGCCATCATGAGATTCTCGGTGCCGGTGACCGT
>CAYTWS010000211.1:0-4096 GCA_964442145.1 uncultured Ectothiorhodospiraceae bacterium
GCCGCGCCGCCGTTCGGCGATCCGGTGCTGGACGCGGTCTATCGCCACTGGGACGGGTGCCGCGCCGGCCGGCTGGCGCCCGCCCGCGCCGACATCGACCCGGTCCACATGCCGCGCCGCGCGCTGCCCGTATAAACATACCATCCGGCGTCCAGCCAGCGCGTGCCCAGGCGCCCGGGCGCCAGGCGGGCCGGCCGGCGCAGATGGATATACAGCTGATAGGTGATGGGCGCACCACGCGACGAACCGGGTTGCGCGGGACCAGGCGCTCGCGGAGACTCACAAGCCATCAAGCAGACCCTTTCATGTACGCACGCAACGGACAAGCCGAGCGATGACGCAGGACCTGCCCACCATCGACGCCATTGCCGAGGCCGTGCGTGCGGCCACCACGGTGACCGTGCTCACCGGCTCGGGCCTGTCCGCGGCGAGCGGGGTACCGACGTTCCGCGACGCCGAGGACGGCCTGTGGGCGCATTACCGGCCCGAGGATATCGCCACCCCCGAGGCGTTCGAGCGCGACCCCGGCACCGTTTGGCAGTGGTATCGGGCACGGCGGCACCAGCTCGACGATGTCGAGCCGAACGGGGGCCACTATGCCCTCGCCGAGCTGGCACGTATCCTGCCCGATCTGCGCCTGGTCACCCAGAACGTCGACGGCCTGCACCAACGTGCGGGCCACCCCGACGTCATGGCCTTCCATGGCGACATCAGGACCAACAAGTGCCACGCGGAGGGCCACGTCGTCGCGGTCGACGCCGACCAGGACAGCCCACCGCGTTGCCCGTATTGCGGCGGACTGGTCCGCCCGGGCGTGGTCTGGTTCGGTGAGGCGCTGGACAGCGATTTGGTCGAGCGTGCCGTCGCCGCCGCAGGCGCCGCCGATGTCTTCCTCGCCGTGGGCACCTCGGCCGAGGTCCAGCCCGCCGCCGGCTTGGCCGATCTCGCGCGCGAGGCCGGCGCGCGCATCGCCGAGATCAATCCCGATGCCACGGCGCTGAGCGAGCGCGCCGATTGGGTGGTGCGCGCGAGCGCGGCCGAGGCCTTGCCGCGGCTGCGCGAGCGCGTGATCGGCCACACCGAGTGACGCCGTCGCCACGCCGTTGACCGGCGACCATCCCCATTGCCACGGGCCTGGCGTAATATGGTGCGTGGCGGATTGGGGCCAGCGAACGAGGCATTAGGAGGCGAGCCATGGGCACCGCCATGAACCCCGAGCGCAACCTCGAGCCGGCCGATCTACTCGGCGCCGCGCGCGAGGCGAGCCAGCGCGCGCGGGCCAGCGGTGCGCTGGTGCCGCTCGATACCCGCGTACGCCACGTCGCGGAGGCCGGTGTGACCTTCCACGTGCGGGTCTCGCCCAATGTGCGCCACAAAGAGGCCGCAGCGCAGGCCGACGACCGCCGGGACCCATTCGCGCCGCCCTACGACCACGATCTGTTCGTGGGCCACCTCTCGGCGACCCACGCCGTTTTGCTCAACAAGTACAACGTATTGGACGATCACCTGCTGCTGGTCACGCGCTACTGGGCCGAACAGGCGAGCCTGCTGACCCCGGCCGATTGCGAGGCCCTGCTGCGTGGCCTGGCCGGTATCGACGGGCTGGCGTTCTACAACGGCGGCGGTGAGGCCGGCGCGAGCCAGCCGCACAAGCACCTCCAACTGGTGCCGCTGCCGCTGGCCCCGGACGGCCCCGCCCTGCCGTTCGGCGAGCTATTGGAGACCAGCGTGTTCACCGGCGGCGTCGGCCAGATGCCGCTGCTACCGTTCCATCATGCGGTGCTGCGCATGGATCCCGCTTGGCTCGATGATCCCGCACGACACGCACACAGCCTGGCCCAGGCCATCGCCTCGCTTTGGCGCGCGCTCGGCTACGACCCGAGCGGCCTCGACCAGCCTGCGCCCTACAATCTGCTGGCGACGCGGCGCTGGCTCTGGCTCGTGCCGCGCACCCATTCCGGCTGGGACGGCCTGCCCGTCAACGCGCTGGGCTACGCCGGCGGACTGATCGCGCGCGACCAGCGCGCCTTCGAGCGGCTACACGAGGCGGGTCCGATGCGCTTGCTCACCGACTGCGCCGTCGCGGCCAGTGTGTCTTAGCAAACGCGGCATGCGCGCTTATCATCATCGGCGATGACCGATGTCGCGCTTTGCCAGTCTCGCCTCGGGTTGGTCCACGACGGCGGCGCCGTGAGCGCACCCGAGACCCTGCGCCTCGACGACGACGGCGTCATCCCCAACAATGCGTTGCCCGTGCTGCTCTATCGCGGCGACGCGACGGACAGCGACGACGCGCCGCGCGAGATCGAGGCGTTGTTCCGGGCCAATGGTTGGCCGCCCCAGTGGCGCGGCGGCGTGTTCGCGTTCCACCACTACCACTCGACCGCGCACGAGGTCCTCGGCGTCTGGGGTGGCTGGGCCCGGATCCAGTTGGGCGGCGAGCTAGGCCCGATCGTCAGGCTCGAGGCCGGCGACGTCGTCGTGATGCCGGCCGGTGTGGGCCATTGCCGCATCGACGGCGGTGCCGGCTTCGGCGTCGTCGGGGGCTATCCGGCGAACGAGCCCGATTGGGACCTGTGCCGCGCGGACCCAAGCATCCACGATGCCGCCGCCGCTCGTATCGCACGCGTACCTTTGCCGGCGACCGATCCGGTCGAGGGCGCGAACGGTCCATTGATGCGATATTGGCGGGGCGATTGAGGCGCCAGTTACCGTGATGCGGTCGCCCAACCGTGCCGACCCGGGGAGCCCGCTGGCATGAACACGTTGATCATCTCGCTCGCGCTCGCCCTGCACGCCCTGGCCGCGGTCGTCTGGGTCGGGGGCATGGCCTTCGCCTATGTCTTCCTGCGACCCGTGGCCGGCTCGGCGCTCGATCGCTCGGCACGGCTGGACCTGTGGCATGGCGTGTTCGCGCGCTTCTTCCCCGTGGTCTGGATCGCGGCGGCGCTGCTGCTGGCGACCGGCTACGTGCTCGTCTTCCAGGCCTTCGGCGGCTTCGCCAACACGGGCACGCACGTGCACCTCATGCACGTGCTCGGCTTGCTCATGGTGGCCATCTTCGCGCACGTATTCTTCGCGCCGTGGCGGCACTTCCGCCGGGCGCTGGAGGGCGCCAACCACGATCTCGCCGCCGAAGAGCTCGACCGCATCCGCCGCCTCGTCGGCGTCAACCTCGTCCTCGGCCTGGCGGTCGTCCTGATCGCCTCCTCCGGACGCTTCTGGGGCTAGCCACCCGCCCCTCAGCCCTCGCCCCTCAGCCCTCAGCCCTCAGCCCTCAGCCCTCAGCCCTCGGCCCTCAGCCCTTAGCCCTTAGCCCGTACGTTGCAATCGATATAACCGATCAAAACCGCCTTTTCTCTCGTTTGTCCGATTGATGGCGCTGCCCTAGGCTGATTCCCACGTCGCGACGAGGGGTCTATCCCGTCGCACACCCCAATGGTTCTTCCATCCGATCCACTCGCTGGAGCGCACGCCATGATCGTCGATTGCGACTGCCACAACTACTGGAGCTCGGCCGAGGTGCTGCTGCCCTACCTCGACGACTACCACTACGAGGTCTTCACGCGCGGCGAGCAGCCCGGCCCGCGCGGCTCGTTCCCCAACGCCAACCGGCCGTGGCTACACCCCGAGGGCTTCAAGCGCATGGACATCAATCCCGAGACCGAGGACGACAACTATCGCTTGATGAGGGACAAGCATCTCGACCAGCACCGTATCGACTTCGCCGTGATGACCGGCGACGAGGCCATGGAGGCATCGACGATCGCCAATCCGTTCTACGCGCACGCCCTGGTGCGCGCGTACAACGATTGGATGATCGATCACTGGCTCAGTCGCGACAGCCGGCTCAAGGGCTCGATCATGATCGCCCCGCAGGCGCCCGAGCTCGCCGCCGAGGAGATCCGCCGGCTCGGTCACCGCTGCGACATGGTCCAGGTGCTGGCCTCGCACGGCGCCGAGCGCCCCTACGGCAATCCGTTCTACTACCCGATCTACCAGGCCTGCGCCGAGGTCGGGCTGCCGTTCGCGATCCATCTGGGCGGTCAGGGCGGGATCAACTCGAACGCCATCGCCGCCGGGCCCACGCGCTACT
>CAYTWS010000212.1:0-4096 GCA_964442145.1 uncultured Ectothiorhodospiraceae bacterium
TTGATAAACTATTCGTGTCATATCATTACCTTAACCGCCCTGCCAAACCATTCTAATGTTTATCGCTTGGATCCCTGCCAAGGGCCGCGACGGCGCACATTCCTAAGTCTCTTATCCGTCTTAGGTGGCATCTAACAGGATTGTTCCGGGGATTCTGCAAGCACCACCCAAACTTTAGTTCGGCTTGCATAATGCACCGCTCGTCGGGATCCGGCGGCGGCCCCCAAGACGGAGAGCACCACGGCTTTTCTTCGACCGTTTCCCGCGTGTCCGAGGGATCAATCTGCCCCGGCAGATCAGACGGGTCAAAATCCCCATCAATAATAATCTTAACAAGACCAAACCCCGGGATCAGCGGCCACCCACGAGGCATCGGAACCCGCATGACGGGGCCACCAACAGGTTTGGGCCCCGCCGGGCCCACACCCGGCCCCACCGGCCGTCCTGGTACAGGCCTGCGCTTCGGTCCTCGCGCAACAGCCCTCGATCCACGCGCTACTACTCGCGCGACCACACGAATAATAACCGGTACTACAGCACCGATACGTCCTGAACTGTCGTAGTTCTTTATCGGATCCGAATACGCATATGTATAGCCATTCAATCCGCCGACCAATCCGAGCGGATCACGTCGGCTATATGTCCCGGATTCCGGATCATAAAAACGGTGCCAGTTGTAATTGAGTCCAATCTGTTTATCCGAGTATTGCCCCGGGAAGCGCCATGGCTGATTAACCTGATTCGTTTTTGCGGCCGTTTCCCCGAACGCTCCATAGTCGGCCGACCATTTAATAGAACCGGACCTGTCCACGAGATGCTGCGGTGTACCTAGATGGTCGTTGACATAGTAGTAATTCTTGTCGTCAACGCTCATCCATATGGGGCTGGTGCTCCAATCCCTATTCGGCATCCAACCGTAGCTGCGTTTTGTGATTCCGTTTTCGCCGAACTCTGCTATCATCCCCTGTTTACTGTAGAGAAAATACGTGGTCGTACCATCGACGGTTTTGCTAACCCGGCGGCCCATCGGGTCGTAGGTCTGGGTTAAGGTGGTTCCGTCCGGCAAGTCGATGCGCTCGACGCGTCGGCGTATGTTCTGCTCGAACACTGTCGTGCCATCAGAGGTCGTTTGTGCAGTTCTTGCCCCGTTTTCGTCGTAGTCGTACGTGCTCTCTCCCTGTGCGACGAGACGATTATCGTCACCGTACTGCCAATCGCCGTTTGTCGCGCCGCTTGCGATCCGATTCCCGGCGCGATCGTAGGCGAACGTGTTCGCCTCCCCGTCCGGTTTCGCTGCCCGAGTAAGGCGGCCGAGTTGGTCGTAGCTATACTCTCTTCTACCTTCGCGGGTATCGATATGGTCAATATGGCCGGCGTCAGTATAGGCGTAGCGTCGCTCCATGAGCGAGTTTCCGGCGGGATCTTTGGCCCGCATCCTCTCGATTCGTCCGAGACCGTCGTACGACCATGTGCGCTCACTTCCGCCCGGCAATCTTATGCGCCCGAGACGGCCAGTAGCATTTTGGTAATCGAACCCAACGGCGGCACCATTGGCACGAGTGATACGGCTGAGTCGTCCACCGTCATCAAAGGCGTATTCGACGGTCTTTCCGTTCGGGTACGTCAGGCTAGCCAAGCGCCCGGCGGACGTGTACGACTGGTTATATCCGGCACTGAAAGAACCGTAATCTATACGGGCTTCCGTGAGGCGCCCGAGAGCATCAAGAGTGTAGGTTGCCGAAGTGTTGCCGTCGTCATAACCGGTTAGGCGGCCAGCGGCATCGAAGGTGTAGGTGGTGGAACGTGCCGGCGCGTTCTGAGTTAGTGCTTCCGCATCTGCAAAGTAGTCGGAGGCGATGCGCCGCCCGGCAGCGTCGAAGCGGCTGCGGCGAACCTGCCCTTTGGCGTCTGTGCGCTTCACCAAGCGTTCGAGAGCATCGTATTCGTAGGTTACGCTAGCGCCACCCGGCCGGGTGACGCGGGTGCGCAGACCGCGTTCGTTGTACTCGAAGCGGCGGAATACAACATCACGACGGTTGGTGAAAGTCGTCACCATACCGTGGTCGTTGTACTCGAGCCTCGTGATGTGACCTGCGGGGTCGGTTATAGCCGTGCGACGCCCGAGCGCGTCATGTTCGAAGAGCGTCTCGCGCCCACCGGGTTCGACGGTCTTCGTCAACCTTCCAGCGGCATCATATGCGTAGCGTGTGGTCTGCACAGTCTCGTTTGCGCCAGTGACAATCACTGCGGTCCGCCGCCCGCGCTTGTCGTAGCGGTATTCGGTGGTGCGCCGCGGGCCCTCGATGCGCGCGAGCTGGTCGTGCTCGGCGTTGGTATCGGGATCGCCGTAGACCATCTCGCGGGCGATGCCCGCCGGGTCGACGCTCTTCGCGAGGCGCCCGGCGTCGTTGTAGACGAGCCGGCGGGTGACGCCGTCGGCGTCGGTGACCTCGGTGACGCGGCGCCGGGCGTCGTAGCCGAGGGTGGTCGTGGCGCCGAGGGCGTCGGTGACGCTGATGAGCAGGCCGGCGTCGTCGAAGGTGTATTCGGTGCGATTGCCGAGCGCGTCGATGGCGGCGATGCGGTTGCCGGCGCCGTCGTAGGCCCATTCCTTCTTGTGGCCGAGCGGGTCGGTGCGCGATACACGGTTGCCGGCCGCGTCGAAGGTCTGGCTCCAGTCATGGCCGGCGCGGTCGGTCCAGGCCTCGGCGTCGCCGCGGGCGTTGTATTCGGTGAACGTGCGCGTGTGGCCGGCCGCGTCGGTCATGGTGGCAACGTTGCCGTGGCGGTCGTAGGTCCAGGTGCGCTCGCCGGCTTTCGTGCGCGCGTCGCCGAGCAGCTTGCGGCTGATGCGCTGGCCGTGTTCGTCGTAGGCGTATTCGATGACGCGCTCGGCGGGCGCGCCCCTGGCCTCGATCGTTTGGGTCCGGTTGCCGTTGTCGTCGTAGGTGTGCTTGGTGACGGTGCCGACCTCGTTGACGTGGCGGGTGACGCGCCCGAAGCGGTTATAGCGCCACTTCTCGGTGGCCCCGTCCGGGTAGGTCCGGCGCACGGGCTCGTCGTGGGCGTTGAGGTCGGTGCGGGTCTCGTGCCCGCGGCTGTCGATGCGGATGCGGTAGCTGTCGCCATAGCGATAGCGCTCGACGGTCTCGCCGTCGATGCGGCGCTCGACGAGCCGGCCCTCGTCGTCGAGGATGCGCTCGGTGAGCACGCCGCCCTTTTCGGTCACACGCACGAAGCGCTTGCCGTCGCCGTCCCAGGCGTAGCGGTAGCGCTCGATCACCCCTCGCGCATCCTTCTTCGCCTTGACGTAGGCGCGCGGGGGCACGGACTTCTGGGTGCAGCGCCCGCTCCAGGTGAGCTGGCCGCTGTTGTCGGCCTGCCAGTGGCCGTCGCCGGTGGGCACGCAGGCGGTGGTGCCGCCGATGGTGGCGTAGACGAGCTCGGTGGTGCGCCCGTCCGGGTCGGTGCGGCGCTTCAGCCGGCGCTGGTCGACGAGGTTGGTGTAGCCGTACTGCCAGCGCTCGCCGCGCACGTCGGTGACGGCGGTCAACTTGGCGCCGTCCCAGTGGTATTCGACCTCGCGGCCGCTGCGGTCGCGCGCACGCACGAGCCGGCCCTGGCCGTCGTAGTCGAACGCGACGGCCATCTCGCCGTGGTGGTCGAGCACGCGGTGGATGCGGCCCTCGGTGTCGCGCTCGACGGTCACGCGCACGTCGTTGCGCCCGCCATAGGCGGTCATGCGGCCCTGGGCATTGAACGCGATCCACTCGCCGGCGCGGTTGCGCCACTCGTAACCGCTGTCGGTGGCGACGATCCAGCGCGTCTCGTCGAAGCGCCAGCGCGCGGGCTGGCTATCCTCGACGCGCTCGTAGTCGTAGCGCCCGCGCACGATCGTGTCGGGCTGCTCGCCGCTGGCGAGGCCGTCGAAGCCGCCGGCGACCGGGCGGTCGCCGATGCGCGGCTCGAGGGTCTGCCAGCTCGGGAAGAAGGTCCAGTCGCCGTCCGACCACTCGCGGCGCACGCGGACCTTGCCGCCGAGGACCTTGACCGTCATGTCGGTGGCGGTCTCGCTGTAGCCGTAGCTGCCGGCGAC
>CAYTWS010000213.1:0-4084 GCA_964442145.1 uncultured Ectothiorhodospiraceae bacterium
GCGCGCTCGCCCAAGCGCTGGGTGGCGCTGTAGTCGGCCGGATCGGTCCAGAGGTCACGGTAGCGATCCAGCGGGGCGGCGGTGAGGTCGAGGCGCCGCGGCGTGGCGTAGCCCGCGGCGAAGACGGTCAGGGTTTGCTCGTTGCCGGGTAGCGTGCGCGCCTCCGACGCCTCGAAGAAGCGGTACCGGTGATAGACGAACTCGGCCAGCGCCGTTTGGCGCTCCTCGGCGGCGTAGAATGTGCCGAACGGGGCGTAGGCGCGGCGGAATCGGCTGCCGCCGCGCTTGGGCGGCTGGTAGCGAAACGGCGTCCTCAATAGATAGTCGAGGTGCTCCGTGCCCGCCCGGTAGGCGGGCTTGGAGCCCTCTAGCAGGGTCTCGAGGCGCTGCTGGTCGGCGTGATTCGACACCAGACGCCGGGTGGCGGCGTAGTGTTGGCTCTCGACGACCCGCCAGAGCCGGCCCGTCGCCGGCTCGGCGCAAGCGAGCAGTCGCTCCGGGCCCGGGATCTCCATCAGGTGACCGCGCGGTGGGCGTCGAGGTAGTCGAGGACGTCGACCAGCCCATCGACGCTGCGGATGCGCTCGATCGGCACGGCCGCCAGGTCGCGGTTGTAGTGGGTCATCCAGGCGCGCATGGCGGGACCGTCGCCCGCGCAGATGGCCGAGAGGCCGCGATAGATGCGGATGAGCAGGAGGGCGAGCTCCCACTGCTTGCCGTCGGCCGGCAGGCGGAACGTCCCCTTCTTCATGCGCGAGATGCTCGATGCGCTCAAGCCCAGGATTTGCCCCAGCGTGCTCTGCGACAGCCCCAGCAGGCGGGCTGCCTCGAGCGTGGCCTCGGTGACGATGCGCTGGTCCTGCTGGACGTTGTCGGCTGCTGGCTCGGCCATGGGTCGTGGCTCTGTCCGGCCCGTTGTGGTTTTCCTTGGGGAATTATCGCGCTTTGATTTGCCGTGGACAATACGGCATGGGCAACGTTGGGGCGCCGGCGACACGCCGTCGAGCCATGGGCGGCATGACGAGGCCCCGAGGCGTCCGCGGTCGCCGGGGCGGGATGAGACACCGGGGCGGCGACCGGCTCAGGCTTCAGTGATGTCGGCTCGACGGATGCCTTCGGCGTCGGCGACGAGGATCCCGCCATCGCCGTCGCCATACCAGTCCGGTAACACCCAGCGCTCGACCGTGCCGTGCGCGAATCGATGCCGGTGGTGGTCCGGCCGGTGGGTGTGGCCGTGGATGATGATCGCGGGCGCGTGGGTCGCGGCGAGCTCGGCCAGCCCCTCGTCGGTGACGTCCATGCTGGCCTCGTCCTTGTCGGCCATCGCTTGGCCGCTGTCCTCGCGCAAGGCAGCGGCGATCTCGCGCCGCTGGGCGAGCGGGCGTGCCAGGAACTGGGCTTGCCAAACGGGGTCGCGGACCTGGCGGCGCAGTGCCTGGTAGGCATGGTCGGCGGTGCACAAGGTGTCGCCGTGGCACACGACGGTGCGGTGCCCGAAGAGATCGATGACGGTGGGCTCGCCGAGCCAGCGCACCCCGCTACGCGTGACGAAGTCGGCGCCTATGAGGAAGTCCCGGTTGCCTGCCATGAACCACGTCGGGGTGCGTCGTGTCAGCTGCGCCAAGGCCGCGGCGGCGCGCTCGGCCAGCTCGCTGTCGTCGTCGTCGCCGACCCAGACGTCGAACAAGTCGCCCAGGATGTAGACCGCATTGGCGCCGGCCGCGCCTTGCGAGCAAAACGCCTCGAATCGGGCGAGGGCCTCGGGGCGCGCGAGATCGAGGTGGAGATCGGCGAGGAACAAGACCTGGCCGTGGCGGTGGCGGTGGGCGCGCGGGATGTCGCTCATGGGCGTACGGCTCCGATCGGCTCGACCAGCGGGATCGTAGAGGATACCGACCCAACCGCAATGGCGTGGGCCGTGTCGATGGTAGCCGAGGGGTGGTGGTGGTCGCATCGCCGGCTCCCCCTCGCCGGTGGCCCGCTCGGTGGATCGCCCGCATCGCCTGCGCGCTTTCGCGCCGCGGCGACGCGGGCCTACGGGCCGTGCAAGAGCCCGACAAGGTACGCCCGCCTTGGCGTCAGCCAAGGCGGGCGTGGCGCAGCCGGCCGGTACAGGGCGACACCGGCGGTGTCCCGCCCGCATCGCCTGCGCGCTTTCGCGCTCCGGCGACGCGGGCCTACGGGCCTGAGCAAAACCCCGAGGTAGGCCCGTCTTGGCGTCAGCCAAGGCGGGCGTGGGGCGGCCGGTTGGCACAGGGCGGCACCGGCGGTGTCCCGCCCGCATCGCCTGCGCGCAATAGCGCTCCGGCGACGCGGGCCTACGGGGGTGTGGGATGGCGACCTGCCACGGGAGCACGCCATGGGGCGTGGCTCGCTCGGCTCTGCTACCATCGCGCGCCATGACCGAGACCACCCCCCGCACGCGATTCGCGCCCAGTCCGACCGGGACCATGCATCTCGGCAATGCGCGCACGGCGCTATTCAATTGGCTGTTCGCGCGCCACCACGGCGGCACCTTGCTCATCCGCTCCGAGGACACCGACGTCGAGCGCAGCGACGAGGATTATCTCGAGGGCCTGCTCGACGGCCTGCGCTGGCTGGGTCTCGACTGGGACGGCGGGCCCGACCGCGCGATCGCGGGCATCGGCCCCTACCGCCAGTCCGAGCGCCAAGACCTCTACGATGCGTATCTCGACCGTCTGGTCGCCGAGGATCGCGCCTACCCGTGCTTTTGCACGCGCGAGGAGCTCGCCGCGGCGCGCAAGCGCCAGCTCGCGGCGGGTAAGCCGCCACGTTACCCGGGCACCTGCGCGGGCCTGAGCGAGGCCGAGCGCGACGAGCGCCGCCGCGCCGGGCGCACGGCGACGCTGCGCTTCCGTGTGCCCGACAGCGGCTCGATCGCGTTCGATGATCTGGTGCACGGGCGTCAGCGCTTCCGCCTGGCCGACATCGGCGATTTCGTCATCGCGCGCGCCGATCGCGTGCCCGCGTTCTTCTTCGCCAACGGCGTCGACGATGCGCTGATGGGCGTGACCCACGTGCTGCGCGGCGAGGACCATCTAACCAACACCCCGCGCCAGCTCATGCTGTTGGAGGCGCTGGGCTTGCCGGCGCCGGCGTATGGTCACTTCCCGCTCATCCTGGGCAGCGACGACAAGCCGCTGTCGAAGCGCCACGGGGCGGCCTCGTTGGAGGAGCTGCAAGAGGCGGGCTATCTCCCGGCGGCGGTGGTCAATCACCTGGCGCGCCTGGGCTACCGGCCACCGTCGGACGAGCTCGTCGATCTCGAGACCCTGGCGTCGGGCTTCGCCCTCGAGCGCGTCGGTCACGCCGGCGCGCGCCACGATCCGGAGGGCTTTAAGGCGTGGCAGCGCCGCGCCGTGGAGGCGTTGGACGGCGAGACGCTGTGGGCTTGGCTGGCGGCGCACCGCCCGAGCGATACACCCGCGCTGCCCGTGGCGGGGCCGCGCTTCGCCGCGGCGGTGCGTGCCAACGTCGAGCTGCCGCAGGATGGCTGGTACTGGGCGCGGCGGCTGTTCGACGACGCCGCCGAGCCCGAGCCCGAGGCGGCCAGCGAGATCGCGGCGGCGGGGCCGCCGTTTTTCCGCGCGGCGGCCGGTGTGACCGAGCCGTCGCCGGTGGCCGATTTCCGCGGCTGGGCCAAGGCCGTGGGCCAAGCGACGGGGCAGAAGGGGCGGGGCCTGTTCCGCCCGTTGCGGGCCGCGCTCACTGGAGCCGTCCAGGGACCGGAGCTCGCCAACGTCGTCGCGCTGATGCCCGAGGCGCAGGTGTTCGAGCGGCTGCGTGCGGCCGGCGCCGATTGACGCGGTTGGGGGGTTGGCCTAAACTCTCGCGCCTGCGCCCGAGCGCGACTCACAGTTCGGCGTCGGGGCATAGCGCAGTCTGGTAGCGCATCGGCTTTGGGAGCCGAGGGTCGGGGGTTCGAATCCCTCTGCCCCGACCATTTTCACTGCGCTTGCGAACGAACCGCTGGGCCCGCCCGGGGTTGAATCGGCGCCCGTAGCTCACTCGGATAGAGCATCGGCCTTCTAAGCCGAGGGTAGCAGGTTCGAATCCTGCCGGG
>CAYTWS010000214.1:0-4081 GCA_964442145.1 uncultured Ectothiorhodospiraceae bacterium
AGGTCATCGAGAACACCCAGCGCGACGTCAACATCGGCCTGGTCAACGAGCTCGCCATGCTGTTCCACCGGCTGGGCCTGGACACCGCCTCGGTGCTCGAGGCCGCCGCCACCAAGTGGAATTTCCTGCCGTTCCGGCCGGGGCTGGTCGGCGGGCACTGCATCGGCGTCGACCCCTACTACCTCACCCAGAAGGCCCACGGGGCCAACTTCCACGCCGAGATGATCCTGGCGGGGCGGCGCACCAACGACGCGATGGGGCGCTACGTCGCCGAGCGCACGATGAAGCTCATGACCCAGCGGCGCATCCAGGTCGTCGACAGCCGGATGCTGGTCATGGGGGCGAGCTTCAAGGAGGACACCCCCGACCTGCGCAACAGCCAGGTCCGTGACATCGTCGCCGAGCTGCGCTCGTTCCACGCCCACGTCGAGATCGTCGACCCCTGGGCCAGCGCCGCTGAGATCCGCGATGAGCTCGGGGTCGCCGCCGTCGACGATCCGGCGGCCGGCGCCTACGACGCGGTCATCCTCGCGGTACCGCATCGAGCGTTCCGCGAGCTCGGCGCCGAGGGGATCCGGCGCTGGTTACGCGAGCCCGGCGTCCTCTATGACGTGAAAGCGGCCCTGCCGCCAGACGCATCCGACGAGCGCCTGTGACGTCGGCGCGGGGCGAAGCGGCTCAGGCGTCGGTATAGTGCGTCGGATCGGGCCGGCCCGCGTCGGCGAAGCCCTTCGCGCGCAGGCGGCAGGCGTCGCAGACACCGCAGGCCCGTCCGTCGTCGTCCGGTTGGTAGCACGACACCGTCAGCGCGAAATCGACGCCCAGAGTCACCCCCTGGTCGACGATTCGTGCCTTGGTCGCGTGGATCAGCGGGGTCCGCAGGGACACGGGCTGGCCCTCGACCGCCCGCTGGGTGGCGAGGTTGGCCATGCGCTCGAACGCGGCGATGTACTCGGGGCGGCAGTCGGGATAGCCCGAGTAATCGATCGCGTTGACGCCGACGAAAATGGCGTCGGCGCCGAGGACCTCGGACCAGGCCAGCGCGTACGCCAGGAACACCGTGTTGCGCGCCGGGACGTAGGTCACCGGGATGCCCTCGCCGGGTGTCTCGGGGACATCGATGGCGGGATCGGTGAGCGCGGAGCCACCGAACGCGGCGAGATCGATATCGACGACCCGGTGCTCAGCGACGGCCTGCTGCTCGGCGACGGCGTCCGCCGCCTCGAGCTCGACCGCGTGGCGCTGGCCGTAGCGGAAGCTCATGGCGAAGCAGCGATAGCCCTCGCTGCGCGCGACGGCGAGCGTGGTCGCCGAATCGAGCCCGCCCGACAGCAGCACGATGGCCCTCGCCGCGGCCGCGGTCATCGGCCCGGCTCGTCGCCCCAGAGGATCTTGTGGAGCTGGAGCTGCACCCGCACCGGCAGGCGATCGGCGACGACCCAATCGGCCAGATCGCGCGGCTTCAGGCGCTGCCAGACGGGCGAGAACAACACCTCGCAGCGCTCATCGAGGCGGTACTCGCGCACGCGCGCACGCGCCCATTCATAGTCGCCGCGGTCGCAAAGCACGAACTTGACCTGGTCGCTCGCGCGCAGATCGTCGACGTTGTCCCAGCGGTTGCGCGCCGACTCGCCCGAGCCCGGCGTCTTGAGATCGAGCACGCGCACCACGCGCGTATCGACCGCACGGATATCGAGCGCGCCCGAGGTCTCGAGCGAGACCCGGTGCCCCCGATCGCACAGGCGCTCGAGCAGGGTCAGACAGCCGTGCTGGGCGAGCGGCTCGCCGCCGGTGACACAGACATAGCGGACACCATAGGCGCTCGCGCGGTCGACGACGTCATCGACCGCACTCGAGGTGCCGCCATGGAAGGCATAGACCGTGTCGCAATAGGTGCAGCGCAGCGGACACCCCGTGAGCCGGACGAACACGGTCGGCAGCCCGGCCGTATTGCTCTCGCCCTGCAGCGAGCAAAAGAGCTCGGTCAAGCGCACGCGCTCGCGGGCGGGCAGCTCGCGTGCGTGCTCGACCCCGGCGACGGCCCCGGCAGCGCTCATCCGCCGCTACCGTCCTGGCGCTCGCGCTCGATCTTGAGGATGCGGTCCTCGGCCAAGCGCGAAGCAGCGCTATTGGGATGTTGCTCACGCACCTTCTGCAGCATCTTCTTGGCCTCGTCGAGGCGTCCCAGCTCGTAGAGGCTATAGCCGATCTTGAGCCGCGCATCGGGGACTTTGGCGCTGTCGGGATAGTCCGCCGGGACCTTGCGGAACGCCTCGAGGGCGCGCTCGAAGTCGCGGGTGACGTAGTGCGCCTCGCCGAGCCAGTACTGGGCGTTGTCGGCGTAGGGCCCGTCCGGATGCTCTTCGAGGAAGCTCTGGAAGGCCGTCGCCGCGCTCTCGTAGCGGCCTTGCTTGAGCTTGTCGAACGCCGCATCGTAGGCCTCGCGCTCGTCCTCGCTGCGGGCGGCGTCGGCGGCCTGGTCGCCCGAGGTCTCGCCCTCCGAGACCGTCTTCTCGGCGGCATTCTCGGCCGCCTCGGCAGCACTCGCCCCCGTCTCGGGATCGCCCTCATCGCCGCCCTCAGCGTCACCGGCGCCTTGATCGGCGCCACCGCTGTCCGATTGCGCCAGCTCGAGATCGCGCAGGCGGCGGTCGAGGTCGCCATAGAGGTTGCGCTGGCGGTCGCGCAGCTGATCGAGGCGGTGGCCTTGCTGATCGATCTGGCCGCGCAGCTCGCGGATCTCGCGCTCCAGCGAGCGTACGCGCTGGATGAGCTCGGCGAGCTGGCCGCTCTGGACGACGTTCTCGAGCCGCCGCACGCGCTGCTCGAGCTCGGCGTCGTCGCCGGACTCCGCCGCCATGGCCACCGGGGCGGCCGCAACCGCCAGGACCAAGACCCAGCAGACGCTGCGGGCGGCTATCCTAGTCATCGGCGTCCCCTTCGGGGCCTTGATCGACGCCCGGGTAGACCAGCTCGACCCGCCGGTTCTTGGCCCAGGCGTCCTCGTTGTGGCCTTCCACCGCGGGCACCTCCTCGCCGTAGCTCACCGTCTCGATCTGGGTCTCGGCGACGCCGAACGCCTGCATCAGCTGGGCAACCGAGTCGGCCCGGCGGGCGCCCAGCCCGACGTTGTACTCGCGCGAGCCGCGCTCGTCGGTGTGGCCCTCCAGGCGCAGCTCCACGTCCTCGTACTGGGTGAGGTACGCGGCGTGGCGCTTGATGATGGCCATGTACTCCTGCTGGACCTCGCTGGAGTCGAATTCGAAATAGATCGTCCGATCGGCCAGCGCGCCGTCGTCGTCCTCGATCGCGTCCTTACGGAAATCGCAGTTGGGCGGGCAATCGGGCGCGGCCGTCGGATCCGCTTGCTCGGCGGCGCCTTGCGCGCTGGCATCGGTATCCTCGCCCTCGGCCGCTTCGGCATCCTCGGCCGCGGTCTCTTCCTCGACCGCCACGCCCTCGTCCTGGGAGCCCGTCGTCGCACAACCGCCCAACAGCAGCAACACGGCCAATACGTAGATCCAGCTCTGTCTCATCGCTCTTCCTCCAGCCGTCATTCGGAAAAGGGCCCCCAAGCGGGCTCGCGCACATCGCCCTGGGTGCGCGACAAGCGGGCCGAGGCGCGCCCGTCGACCGATACCGAGCCCAGCACACCGCGGCCTTTGTGCTCGGTTGCATAGAGAATCATGCGCCCATTGGGCGCGAACGCGGGCGATTCATCGAGGCGCCCGTCCGTGACCACCCGCATACGCCCCGACTCGAGATCGAGGACGGCGATGCGGTATTGGCTCGCGCTGCTGCGATGGACGAACGCTACCCTGGCGCCATTGGGACCGACATCGGGATCGGCATTGTAGCCACCCTCGAAGGTCAGGCGCTCGGCGCGGCCCGAGCCATCGGCCGGCGCCTTGTAGAGCTGCGGTCCCCCCGCGCGATCCGAGGTGAATACGATCGCCTCGCCGTCCGGCGTCCACGCGGGCGAGGTATCGATGCCGCCGCTGCGGGTGATGCGCTGGAGCTCATCGGCGGCCAGGTCGAGCACGTAGAGCTCGGGATTGCCTTGGTGCGACAGCGTGAGCGC
>CAYTWS010000215.1:0-4077 GCA_964442145.1 uncultured Ectothiorhodospiraceae bacterium
GAGCACCCAGCCCATGCTGTCGAGCGTGGCCGCGTCCTCGGGCGGCTCCTCGAGCGCGCGCTCGATCAAGCGTCGGGCGCGCTCGAGATCGAGATTGCGATTGGCCAGGGTGTATCCGAGCGCGTTCAGCGCGCGCGCATTGTCGGGCTCGCGCTCCAGGATCGACTCGAGATCACTGCGCGCGCGCTCGACCCGGTCGAGCTCGACCGCCGCCAGTGCTCGTGCATAGAGCAGATCCCCGTTGTCGGGGAAGCGCTCGAGTGCGTCGTTGAGTACCTGCAAGGCGCGCTCGGGCTGACCCGCCTGGCGCTCGACCCGGGCGGCGGTCATCGCGATCTGGGCCAGCGCCGACTCCGCCTCGAAACGCGATTGCATCCGCTGGAAATGCAACCGCGCCTCTTCCAGGCGCCCCACCTCGCCCATGCACACGCCGGCGCGCAGCTGCGCGTCGAAGCGGCGCTCGCCATCATCGACCTTGACGTAGTGCTGCAGTGCCCGCTCGCAATCGCCCTGCTGCTGCGCGATGCGCCCCAGGAAGTAGTGCGCCCGCGAGCTACGGGCGTCCATCTGGACCATGCGCTCGAGGTAGAGGCGGGCGTCGCTCCACAGCTCGGCCTGCATGGCCAATAGGCCCAGCGTGTAGACGGCCTCGGGGTCGTCGCCGAAGCGCTCGTGCACCCGCTCCATCTCGCTGCGCGCGGTCTCGATCCGCCCCGTCTCGACGAGCATGCGCACGTAACCGAGCGCGATGTCCTGATTGTTGGGGGCATCCTGGTAGGCACGGCGCAGGCCGGCCAACGCCTCGTCGACGCGATCCTGCTCGCTGAGCAGGCGTGCGCGCAGCAGCAAAGCCTCCGGATAGCGCTCGCGTTGCGCCAGGGCCTCGTCGAGCGCA
Organism: uncultured Ectothiorhodospiraceae bacterium; assembly: GCA_964442145.1. Classification (GTDB taxonomy): domain Bacteria; phylum Pseudomonadota; class Gammaproteobacteria; order XJ16; family Halofilaceae; genus Halofilum. The sequence continues at coordinate 896 of CAYTWS010000215.1, forward strand.
TCCAGGGCCCGCTCAACCTCGCCCGCATCGCCCGCGAGCTGTGCCACCACGTAGTGCGGCGTAGCGCGTCCGGGGAATCGCTCGGCCAGGGCCTCGGCGGTGGTCAGCGCAGTCGCGGTGTCGCCGCTGTCGGTGAGGATCGAGCCGGCCTTGGACCAGCCTGCCTCGGGGCCCTCACTGCTGAGCTCGATCACGCGAACGAGCGCACCCTCGGCCGCCGCCGGCTCGTCACGGCGCAGGTGTAGCCGGGCCAAGGCCGCGTGCGCATCCTGGCTCTGCGGGGCGAGCTCGGCCCAGCGCTGGGCGGCTTCGTATGCGGCGTCGAACTGCTCGGCGTAGAATCCGAGCCGCGTGGCGCGCTCGGCGACGCGTGGATCGCGCGTGTCGCGGGCGGCCTCCAGATATCCCTCCAGAGCGAGCCCCAGATTCCCCTGGCGCCCGGCCAGGTCCGCCACTAGCAACCGGTAGAGATTCTCGCCCGTCAGGCGCTCGGGCTGGCGCCGCCGTTGCGCCTCCGCCTCCGCGGCCTCGGCGGTATCCTCGGGCGCTTGCTCGGGCGCCGAGGCACTCGTTTCGTCCTCGTCGGCCGGGTCGGTGTCCTGAGCCGATTCGTCTTGCTGCTGCTCGCCCGCGCTCGTTGTTCGGTCGGTCCCGTCGCCGGGCTCGCTCGATGGCGCTAGCGTGGCGCAACCGCCCAGAGCCAACAGCAACACGGCAATGAGTAGGCGCGCCGCCTGGAGCGTCTCGGGCGGGCGCCCGTGACGATCCGCGATCGTGCTCAACGGCCCATCCCGCGACGGCGCCACACTCGACGACATTCGCGCATCGAGCCGGCAGCGGACCCGCCTAGTTGCTTGGCGCCCGCGCCATGGCAGAGAATTGCGTGTTTGTCAGCATGCCCGTGCATGATGTCTCTCCTCACCCTGGGCTTGAATCACGCGACCGCACCGGTCGAGATCCGTGAGCGCGTCGTCTTCGAGCCGGCGCGGCTGGGCACGGCATTGACCGAGCTCCACGGGCTGGACGGGGTGTACGAGGCAGCGATCGTGTCCACGTGCAATCGTACAGAAATGTATTGCGCACTGGACAGTCCTGATCGGGCCCCGGCGGTCATCGAGTGGTTCCACAGCTGGCACGGCGAGGCGCGCTCGCAGATCGAGCCGTGCCTCTATCGCCACCACGACGCCGACGTGGTGCGTCATTTGCTGCGTGTCGCCAGCGGGCTCGACTCGATGATCCTGGGCGAGCCGCAGATCGCCGGCCAGCTCAAGGACGCCTTCCGCAGCGCGCAAACCTACGCCACGGTGGGCCCGCACCTGGGCAAGCTGTTCCAGCATGCCTTTGCCGTCGCCAAGGAGGTGCGCACCAACACCGCGATCGGCGCCAACCCGGTGTCGGTGGCATTCGCCGCAATCACGCTGGCGAAGCAGATCTTCGGTGACCTCAGCGATGTCACGGCGCTGCTCATCGGCGCCGGCGAGACCATCGAGCTCGCCGGGCGGCATCTGCGCGGCGCCGGCGTACACGAGCTGCTGGTGGCCAATCGCGACGCCCAGCGGGCCATCCGCCTGGCCGAGCGCTACGAGGGGCGCGGCTTCGGCCTGAGCCAGCTGCCCGAGATCCTACCGCAGGCCGACGTGGTGGTGTCCTCGACCGGCAGCACCCTGCCGATCCTGGGCAAGGGGGCGGTCGAGCATGCGCTCAAGCGCCGCCGCCACCGCCCCGTTTTCATGGTCGATATCGCCGTGCCGCGCGACATCGAGCCCGAGATCGCGCGGTTGCAGGACATCTTCCTGTATACGGTCGACGACCTGCACAACGTTATCGAGGACAGCGTCGCCGCGCGGCACGAGGCCGCCGGCGAGGCCGAGGAGATCATTGAGACCCAGGTCGAGAATTTCCGCGCCTGGGAGCGCAGCCTAGGGGCCGTCGAGTCGATCAAGGCGTTGCGCGGCCGGGCCGAGTCGGTTCGCCAGCAGACCCTCGATGAGGCGCGGCGTATGCTGGCCAGTGGCCGCACGGGCGAGGAGGCGCTGACGTTCCTGGCGCACACGCTGACCAACCGCCTGCTCCACAAGCCGACCGTGGGTATGCGTGCGGCCGGCCGTGATGAGCGCTACGAGATCATCTCGGCCGCGCGCGAGCTTTTCGATCTGGACGAGGACAAGCAATGAAGGCATCGGTCCAGCGCCGCCTGGAGCAGGTCCGCGATCGCCACGAGGAGCTCGAGCGCCTCCTCGCCGACCCGGAGGTCGTCAACGACCCCAAGCGCTTCCGCGAGCTATCGCAGGAGTACGCCGCCAACACCGAGCTCGCCAATCGGTTCCATGCCTGGCAAGAGGCGCAACGCCAGCGTGCCTCGGCCGAGGAGATGGTGAACGAGGACGACCCCGAGATGCGCCAGCTCGCCGCCGACGAGATCGCCGCCGCCGACGAGCGCATCGAGGCCCTCGAGACCGAGCTCCAGCGGCTGCTGTTGCCGCGGGATCCACGTGACCAGGCCGACATCTATCTCGAGATCCGCGCCGGTGCCGGCGGTGACGAGGCGGGGCTGTTCGCCGGCGATCTCTACCGCATGTACATGCGCTACGCCGAGCAGCGCGGCTGGACGGTCGAGCCCATCGACGCCCAAGAGGGCGAGGCCGGCGGCTATAAGCAGATCATCGTGCGGGTATCGGGGCGCAACGTGTTCTCCCGGCTCAAATTCGAGTCCGGGGCGCACCGCGTCCAGCGCGTGCCACAGACCGAGTCGCAGGGGCGCATCCACACCTCGGCGGCCACGGTCGCGGTGCTGCCCGTGCCCGAGGCGATCGAGGAAGACGAGCTCGAGAGCAAGGATCTGCGCATCGACACCTTCCGCTCGTCGGGTGCGGGCGGCCAGCACGTCAACACCACCGACTCGGCGGTGCGCATCACCCACCTGCCCACGGGGATCGTGGTCGAGTGCCAGGAGGGGCGCTCACAGCACAGCAACCGGGCCAAGGCGATGGAGTGGCTCCAGGCCAAGCTCCGGTCGCAGAAGGAGGCCGAGCAGGCCGCCGAGCAAGAGGCCGAGCGGCGTCTACAGGTCGGCTCGGGCGATCGCTCCGAGCGCATCCGCACCTACAATTTCCCGCAGGGCCGGGTAACCGACCACCGGGTCAATCTCACCCTCTACCGCCTCGAGGACGTGCTCTCGGGGG
>CAYTWS010000216.1:0-4075 GCA_964442145.1 uncultured Ectothiorhodospiraceae bacterium
CACGGGGCGTTGGTGTCGGTCATGGGTTCGTCTGATGCTTCCGCGAGTGAATGGGCGGTGTAGTGTGCCACGAGCGCCAACACCGGGGGGATCGGGCAGGGCCGGGCGGGCGTTCCGCCGCCGCGCGCCGGCTCAAACGAGGGCGTAGGCGAGGGCTGCGAACGTCGCCAATGTCACGCTGAACGCCGCGGCGGTGACCAGACCGTCGCGAGCGATCATCCCGAGCCCGAACGCCGACAAAGCGATCCCGGCGCCGTTGGCGGAGAACGGCACGAACTCCATTGGCGGCATCAGCGCGGCAATCGCGATACAGGCGACGGCGATCGCGCGCCGCCCGGCGCTGCCGGCCAACGGCGTCAGGCGGGGTTTCAGCAAACGGTCGACCGTGCGCGCGGGCCGGCGCAGCCAGGCGACGGCCCGCTCGACCTTGGCCGCCGGCACCCAACGGTCGAGCAGCCATCGCGGGAGCCAGATGCGCTCGCGCCCGATCAGGATTTGCGCGGCGACGACCAGGACCACGGCCGCCATCAGCGTCGGCACGCCGGGGATATCGCCGATCAGCGGCGCCAGGGTGACCAAGCCCGCCAGCAGCAGCAGCGGCCCGAACGAGCGGTCGCCCAAGCGCATCGTGATCGCCCGCAGTGAGACCGCATCCTCCTGGCGCGCGATCCCGGCGAGCTGGTCCAGCAGCTGGTCCAAGCCCGCCGGCTCGCTTGGCTCGTGCTCGTCCCGGGGCGTCACGTCGGCTGGGCTCGCAGGTCCGCCCCCGTCTCCGGCGCGGACACCGAGGCACCGGGATATCCCCGTGGCCGCCGCTCGCCCGCGGAAGACGGCCCGCCCAAGGGCTCGCCGGGGCCCTTATGCGGTGCCTTCGAGCTTGTCCGCGGTGCGGTGCTCGAAGTCGCTGGCATGGTGGCGCTCGGGCAGCTGCTCCGAGGGCTCGCCCCAGACGCGATTGACCATGCGGCCGCGCTGGACGGCCGGGCGCGCGTCGATCTCGTCGGCCCAGCGCTGGACGTTCTCGTACTCGTGGACCTGGAGGAATTGCGCGGCATCGTAGAGCCGGCCCTTGGCCAGCGCCCCGAACCACGGCCAATTCGCGATGTCGGCGAGCGTGTACTCGTCGCCCGCGAGATAGCGCGTCTCGGCGAGACGCCGATCGAGCACGTCGAGCAGGCGCTTGACCTCCATGGTGTAGCGGTCGATGGGGTATTTCATCGGCTCGGGCGCGTACTTGTAGAAGTGGCCGAAGCCGCCGCCGAGGAAGGGTGCACTGCCCATCTGCCAGAACAGCCAGTTCAGGGTCTCGGTCCGCCGGGCACCGCTGGAAGCCAGGAAGGCGCCGAACTTGTCGGCGAGATGCAGCAGGATCGATCCGGATTCGAAAACCCGCACGGGCTCACCGCTGCTGTAGTCCAGCATCGCCGGGATCTTCGAGTTCGGATTGACCTCGACGAAGCCGCTGGAGAACTGCTCCTGATCGAAGATCCGGATGGGCCAGGCGTCGTAATCCGCATCCTGGTAGCCGAGCTCGAGCAGCTCCTCGAACAGCACGGTGACCTTGACGCCGTTGGGTGTAGCCAGTGAATACAGCTGGAACGGGTGCGTGCCGACCGGCAGCTCCCGCTCGTAGCGCGGACCCGCGACGGGGCGGTTGATGCCGGCGAATGCGCCGCCGCTCTGCTGGTCCCAGGTCCATACGCGCGGCGGGGTATAGCCGGTGTCGTCGCTCATAACTGTCGCTCCAGGGTGGGCAGCCGGTACCAGGGGCCGGCCCGTGAATGGGGGCGCGCCACTCTACAGGCGCCGGTCGCTGGCGAACAAGGCGCGCTGTGCGGGGTGGATGGCTGTAGCGCAAGCGGGCGCTGAGCGGTGAGGCGCCGGCGAGATCGTTGGTCTCGTGTCGCGGCGAGTCACGCAGACCCGGTTCGCTCTGGCGATGGCCCGGGCTGGAGCCAGTCGCCGTGGGGCATCAGCGAGTCTCGTTCGCCCAGCGGGGGGGGCGGACCGCGGGCGCTATTGGTCAGGGTCGCTCGGGCGGTCGCGCGCGATTTGCATCATGCCGACGATGCCGCCGGCGATGAAGATGGCGGTGGTCAGTTGGCTCGACAGTGTCAGGCTGTAGCCGAGCAGTTTCGCCGGCAGCAGGATGCACATCGCAAAGCTCGCACTGGCGACGAGACCGCCGGCGATAAAGGCCATGATGACCAGCGGGAGAATGTGCGCTAGCGAGAGGGGGCTGGGGGACATCGACGACTGACTCCCGCGACCCGATCGGCCGCCGCCGGGATGCCGTGGGCCGAGCCGGCTGTCATCGGCTCGTGCAGGCCGGGATTGGTACATGAAGAATAACACCCTGTCGGCGCTGGAATCCAGCGATGGGCCTCGGGTCTTGGAAGGTGGGTAGAGCGCCGCCTTGTCACCGGCGATGCCCGCGGGCAGGATCAACAGACCCTCTCCGGCGGAGCCATCGCTCGCAGCGGGTCGGCGCCGGGATGGCCTGGGCCGTGGTCGGTCCATGCCCGTTGGCGTATCGAGCCATCTGCCAGCGCGCTACACGCGACCCTTGAGCGCGAGCAAGACCACACCGGCTGCGCAAGCCACCGTCCCGCCGATGAAGTACCATGTGGTCGAATCCGTGAAGCGGCCCATGAAGGTCTCGTGGATCTGCTCGCCGATGCCCTGCGATGCCGTATAGCCGAAGTACAGCATCACCGCGCCTGCGACCAGGAGGACGATGCTCAGCACGTGTTTCGTTCGCATATCCCGTCTCCTTTGGACTGGTTGTTGAGCGAGCCGGCGAAGCCCGCGTGTTTGGGCGATGGCTGCGATGACAACACGCTGAACGGGCACGGTCTGTACGGTTGGAAACGCAAAAACGGCCGCAGCAGGCCTTAGCGGATGAGCATTGTTGATTGGCCCTCGACGCACGAGGGGCGGTGGGGAGTGAGCTGACATGCCCGATATACGCTTGTTCGCCCGAGCGGATTGGCCGGCGTTGTGGCGGGTGCTCGAGCCCGTTTTTCGTGCCGGCGAGACCTACGCGTTCTCGCCCGATATCACCGAGAGCGACGCCTATGCCGTCTGGGTCGAAGCCCCCGAGGCGACGTTCGTCGCCTTCGATGACGCGGGCACGCTGGTCGGCACCTACTTCATCAAGCCGAATCAGCCGCGCCTCGGTGCACACGTCTGCAACTGTGCCTATATCGTCTCGGAGCAAGCGCGCGGACGCGGCTTCGCGTCGACGATGTGCGAGCACTCGCAGGACGAGGCCGTATCGCGTGGCTATCGGGCGATGCAATACAACCTGGTCGTCTCGACCAACACCGGCGCCATCAAGGTCTGGCAGCGCCATGGATTCCATGTGGCGGGTACGTTACCGCAAGCCTTTCGTCACCCTCGGCATGGCTTCGTCGATGCCTACGTCATGTACAAACTGCTCGTCGCTTGAGCGCTACGGCTGGCGAGTGGCGGCTGGTGTGGCTAGGCCGGGCAAGCGTGCTCGCGGCCGGCTCGCCGTCGTCGAGGAGATCCATCGAGCCCGACTGGGTCACGATGGCGTCGCCCCGCTAGGCGAGCGTCCCCCTCGGGTGCGCTGAGCTCCTGGAGCGGGGGATCCGCTGGCGACGAGAAATGGCCATGCCCGCGTTTGCGGGTGGGTCGCCGATGTACAATGCGGCGCTCGCCGCCACCGGAGCCCATGGTCGTCATGGCCCAATCGATCGAGCAAACCGCGCAATCGCTGGGGCTCGGCCGCATCCGGCGCCACATCTTCCTGTGCGCGGATCAGACCAAGCCGAAGTGCTGTCGCCATGCCGATGGCGTCGCGGCGTGGGATTATCTCAAAAAGCGCCTCGAGGCGTTGCAGGCCCACGAGGACTTCGGGATCTTCCGCACCAAGGTGAACTGCCTGCAGGTGTGCCGTGACGGTCCTATCGCCGTGGTGTATCCCGAGGGCGTCTGGTACCACCGCTGCGGCCCCGAGGTCCTCGAGCGCATCATCCAGGAGCATCTGATCGGCGGTATCGACGCCCGAGAGCGCCCGACCACGGGAGGAGATTGACATTGTGGACGA
>CAYTWS010000217.1:0-4073 GCA_964442145.1 uncultured Ectothiorhodospiraceae bacterium
GGGGCCTGCGCTTCGCGCAGTCCCAATCTGCTCCTGCAGATTGGTCGTGGTTCTTCTTAGTTCTAGCGCTCGTCGATCGGCGGCACGGGCCGCGGCTCGTGGCCCACGTACTCGGCCGACGGGCGGATGATGCGGTTGTCGGCGCGTTGCTCGAAGACGTGCGCCGCCCACCCGGCGTGGCGCGACATCACGAAGATGGGCGTGAACAGCGCCGTCGGGATACCCATGAACGTATACGCCGAGGCGTGGTAGAAGTCCGCGTTGGCGAAGAGGCCCTTCTCGTCCGCCATGACCTGCTCGACGCGCTCGGACACGGGGAACAAGGTGTCGTCGCCGACATGCTCGGCCAGGCGCCGCGACCACTCGCGGATGATCGCGTTGCGCGGGTCGCCGTCGGTGTAGACGGGGTGGCCGAAGCCCATGACCTTCTCGCGGCGCTCGAGCTTGCCGCGGAGCGCGCGCTCGGCCTCGTCGGGTGAGTGCCATTGCTCGAGCATGGCCATGGCCTGCTCGTTGGCACCGCCGTGCAGGGGGCCGCGCAACGCGCCGATCGCCGCGGTAATCGCCGAGTACATGTCGGACTCGGTCGAGGCGACGATGCGCGCGGTGAACGCCGAGGCGTTGAACTCGTGCTCGGCGTAGAGGATGAGCGAGACGTGCATGGCCCGCTCGAACAGCGAGTCGGGTTCGTCGCCGTGCAGCAGCGCCAGGAAGTGGCCACCGATCGAGGCGGCGTCGCTGTCGGTCTCGATGCGCTCGCCGTCGCGGTGGAAGCGGTGCCAGTAGCACACGATACTCGGCAGCACCGCCAGCAGGCGGTCGGCGGCGGCGTGTTGCTCGCTGAAGTCGCCCTCGGGCTCGACCGTGCCCAGAAGCGACACGCCCGTGCGCACCGCGTCCATCGGGTGGGCGTCGCGCGGCACGCGCTCCAGGCCCTCGCGCACGGGCCGTGGCAGATGGCGCCGCGCGGCGAGGCGCTCGCGGTAGGCCGCCAGGGCGTCGGCGTCGGGCAGCTCGCCCTCGAGCAGCAGATGGGCCACCTCCTCGAAGGTGCATTGGTCGGCGAGCTCGCCGATACCGTAGCCGCGGTAGGTGAGCCCCGCGTCGGCCACACCCACCGTCGATAGCGCGGTGCGTCCGGCCTTTTGCCCGCGCAGGCCCGCGCCGCTCTTGGTCGTCTGTGTCATCGCTTGCCCTCCTGGTCGTCGTCGGCGCCGCGTCCACCCTCGCCGAACAGGGTGTCGAGGCGGCGCTCGTAGGCATGGTAGCCGAGATAGTCGTAGAGCGCGGCGCGCGTCTGCATTTGGTCGGTCACGGCATGCTGGTCGCCGTCGGCGAGGATGCGCGTGTAGACGGCCTCGGCGGCCTGGCTCATCGCCCGGAACGCGGACAGCGGATAGAGCACCATGTCGACCCCGGCCGCGCTGAGCTCGCGCTGGTTGTACAGCGGGGTCTGGCCGAACTCGGTCATGTTCGCCAGCAACGGGGTGTCGCCGAGGGCCTCGCGGAAGGCGGTGTAGTCGCCGATGTCGCCGACGGCCTCGGCGAAGACGCCGTCGGCGCCGGCAGCGACGTAGGCGCGGGCACGCTCGATCGCGGCATCGCGGCCCTCGACGGCGACCGCGTCGGTGCGGGCGATGACGAAGAACTGCTCGTCGGTGCGGGCGTCGACGGCCGCCTTGATCCGGTCGCACATCTCCTGGGTCGAGACGACGGCCTTGTTGGGGCGGTGGCCGCAGCGTTTGGCGACGATCTGGTCCTCCATGTGCACCGCCGCCGCGCCCGCGTCGATCATCGACCGGATGGTGCGCCCGATCGCCAGGGCGCCGCCGAAGCCCGTGTCGATGTCGACCAGCAGCGGCGTGTCGGTGGCGGCGGTGATGCGGCGCACGTCGGCGAGGACATCGTTCATCTCCGTCATGCCCAGATCGGGAAGGCCATAGGAGGCATTGGCCACACCGCCGCCCGAGAGGTAGATCGCGCGATGGCCGATGCGCTCGGCCATCAGGGCGCAGTAGGCGTTGATGGTGCCGACGATGGGTAGTGGCTCGTGGGCGGCGAGGGCGCCGCGCAAGCGCGCGCCCGCTGATGTCGTCATCGGACCCTCCAGTCGGCGATTTCGATCGCCGCGGTCGGTGCCGTCACAGCATAGCGGCCAATTGTCGGACAGTCTTGCGCCGAGGGCCATGGGCCGTTATCAATGACCCATCGGTCGCCAGGGGAGCCCGAGATGACCCAGCCCGAGGCAGGCGAGCGCCTGGATCCGATCGCCGACGGCATCTATCGCTTCGATACCCGCTATGTCCGCCCGCGTCACACGAGCTGCACCATCGTCGTCGACGGCGGCCGCGCGGCCATCTTCGATACGGGTGTGCCCGGCAACGTCGACTCGCTGGTCGCCGCCGTGGAATCGCTCGGTCTCGCGGCGGATGCCGTGGACTGGGTGATCGTCAGCCACGCCCATCTGGATCACATGGCCGGCGTCGGCCCGCTGATGCAGCGCCTGCCCGCCGCGCGGGTGGCGGCGCATCCGTCGGCGGTGGCGCACGTGGTCGATCCGAGCAAGCTGGAGAAGGGCTCGCGCTCGGTCTTCGGCGACGAATTCGTCGATCATTACTACGCCGGCGTCGAGCCGGTCGCGGCCGAGCGCGTGGTCGAGACCGACGACGGCGACACGCTCACCGTGGGCGAGCGCGAGCTACGGACGCTCCACGCGCCTGGCCACGCGTGGCACCAGCAGGCGGTTTGGGACGCGCGTACCGCCACCGTGCTCGCCGGCGACGCGTTCGGCCTGTCGTATCCGGAGCTGGATGGCGCCGACGGGCCGTTCGTGGTCCTGCCGACGGCGCCGCCGCAGCTGGCGCCCGATGCCATGCACGCCACCCTGGACCGTATCGTCGGCCTCGCACCCCAACGGGTCCAGCCGGCGCACTTCGCGCCGATCGACACGCCCGAGCGGGTGGCCGGCGAGCTCCACCGGATCATGGACGAGTGGCTCGATATCGCGCTGGCGGCGGCGTCGGTCGACGATCTCGCCGAGCGCCTCGTCGCCGCGTGCGCGGCCGACCTCGAGCGCCGGGGCCGGGGCGACGAGGTCGCGGCCATGCGTGAGCTCTACTCCATGGATCTCCAGGTCAATGCCCAGGGCTTGTGGCACTGGCGCCGGCGCCGCGAGGAGAAGGCCGCCGCCGCGAAACAGGGCAACTCGTAGGCCGGCGTCGCTGGCAGGCTGTCCCGGAGTCCCGGTACCCACGGCGCGCGTCCCACAGCGGCATCTTTCGGCGATCGCTCAACTCGCATCGTAGCCACCATGCTCGTCTCCCGATCGCCACGAAGTCGCCGGGAGCGATTCTGCGCGCCGGCCCCGAAAGGGGCGCGGCGCAGGCATGGGCCTCCCAGCATCGGCCCGCCGTAAGACGCGCTCGCTACGGCACGGGGTTGCCGGACGGCCTCCTCAGTGCCACTGCGCGGCCAACCCCGCCCATCCGCCTCCCGCCGCCCCCTGCACCCGCCGGTGCGTGCTTGGCTGCGTGCCCTCGCAGTGGCCCGCGCAGTCCGGGTTGCGTCGCCCGCGCCGCTGCGGTAGAACCAATACTGTATACAGAATGCACTACGGGCAGTGGCACGGCCCGGAGCCCGAACAAGGCGGAGCCAGTGGACGCGATTACCCACCAAAAACCCCTGCCGGAGCTGGTCCACGAGCGCATCGTCGAGGCCATCTGCAACGGGACCCTGGCGCCGGGCGAGCGCCTGACCCAGGACGGGCTCGCGCGCCAGCTCGACGTCTCGCGGCTGCCGGTGGGCCAGGCCCTCAAGCGCCTCGAAGCCGAAGGCTTCGTCGAGCGCGCGGGGCGCCGCGGGGTCAGGGTCGCGCCATTGGAAGAGCGGTTCGTGCGTGAGCTCTACGAGCTCCGTGCGGGCATCGACCAAGTCAGCGCCGGCCTGGCCGCGCGCCGCGGCGGAGCGGATCTGCGCCCGCGCGGCGAGGCCCTCATCGAGCGCGGCCGCCGTGCCTCGGGCGACGACGACATCCCCGAGCTCATCGCCGCCGATATGGCGTTCCATCAGCTCAT
>CAYTWS010000218.1:0-4057 GCA_964442145.1 uncultured Ectothiorhodospiraceae bacterium
GAGTGTATTGAACTCGCTTTGAGGAATCCCGTATTCGACACCTGTGGACAGGTTATCGGAAAAGAACTCCGCTGAATCGGTAATATCATCGGGATCGGTTTCGCGATAGGTCGCCAATAGCGTCCGGCTTACACCTAAATCAGTATAGTACGGATCGGTGTAACGTATTTGAAACTGGCGATCGGTCTCCGAGTTATCGATACGTAGCGACAGATCCTTACCCGTGCCGAAAAGATTCTTTTCCTGAATGCTCGCGTTCAGGGTCACGCCCTGGCTGGACGAGAAACCAGCACCAACCGACAGCGAGCCCGTGCGACGCTCAGTTATCTTGTAATTGATATCTACCTGGTTCGGCTTACCGTCGACGCGTTGGCGCTGGACTTGGACGCGCCGCACGGACGCCAAACGCTGAAGCCGCACGCGCGAGCGCTGGACGCGCTCGGGCGAGAGAATCGCGCCCTCGAGCTGGCGCATCTCGCGGCGAAACACCTCGTCTCGCGTCGATGTATGGCCACTAAACGTAATCCGGCGCACGTACGCCCGTTTGCCGGGACTGACCGAGAAACGGATGTCCACCGTCTTCTCATCTTCATCGATCTCGGGGGTGGCGTTGATCCGCGCAAACGCATAGCCGGCCCGGGCGAGCTCGTCCGAAATACCCGTCCGACTCTCTTGGATCGCCTTGCGCGAGAACAGGTCTCCCGTAGCGATCTTGAGCTGCTCTCTCAACCGGCTCTTGTCGATCGGAAGGTCGCCTTCGAGTTTGATTTCGTCGATGCGGTACTGGGCCCCTTCCTCGACGCGGATCGTGACGTAGATGCCTTTTTTATCCGGGGTGATCGTCACTGGACTGGAGACGATCGAGAAATTGACGTACCCGCGGTCCAGGTAGTACGAGCGAATGGACTCGAGATCCCCTTCCAGGGTCGTCCGTGAGTATTCATCGGCTGACGAGAACCAGCTCGCCTCGTGGGTGGACGCCGACTCCATAACGCCTTTGAGGGCGGCGTCGTCGAAGGACTCGTTACCAATGATCTCGATTTGCGCGATGCGGGCGCTCTTGCCCTCGCGCAGTGTGATATCCACGGCAATCCGATTGCGTGGCAGCTCGCGGGTTCCGACCTCGAGCTCCATGCCGTACTTGCCCCGACTGAACATCTGTTGCTGCAATGAGCGCCGTACACGGTCCAACACGGAGCGATCGAAAATCTCGCCGGCCGCCAGCCCGATGTCGTTGAGGACGTCTCTAAGACGCTCCTCTTCCATGCTGAAATCGCCTTCGATGTTGATCTCTCCGATCGCCGGGCGTTCCTCGACTTCGACCACGAGCGTCTCGCCCTTGCGGGCGAGCGCGACATCGCGAAACAGCCCGGTGTCGTAGAGCTGACGGACTGCCCGTTGCGCATCCGCGGGGCTGAAGCGCTCGCCCGTGCGCGCCGGCAGGTAGTTGAGCACGGTGCCGTCGGAAATGCGCTCGGCACCGCGGATCTCGATCTCACCGATGGTGAACGGACCCCATTGCGCGGCCGAAGGGCCGGCGGCGAACAGGAACGCGAGCGCAAGCAGTGCGCTGGTCAACGGACGCGCAGTCATCGGCTCAATTAACCAATCGTAGAAAATCGTTATAGAGGGCGAGCGTCATCAGCGCGATGAGCAGGGCGATGCCGACCTGCTGACCCTTGGCCTGCGCCTGCTCCGACACAGGCGAGCCTTTGAGCGCCTCGATCGCGTAGAATAGCAGGTGGCCACCGTCGAGCACCGGGATCGGCAGCAGGTTCACCAGACCGATGCTCACGCTGATCAAGCCGATGAAGCCGAGGAAAGTGGCGAGCCCGATCTGCGCCGACTGGCCCGCGTAGCGCCCGATCGTGACCGGACCGCTTATGTTGGTCAGGGCCACTTGCCCCGTGACCATTCGATACACGACCCGGCCGGTCAGTTGTGTAATCTGCCACGTCTTGCCGACGGCTTCGCCCACGGCCGCAATCGGACCATATCGCACCGTGGTAAACAGCTTGTCGCGGGCTTCGTCCGAAAGAGGCGGCGGCGCGGCGCCGATGCGCCCGATCTCATCGCCTCCCGCGCGCGCGGTCTCCGGCGTCAGCTCGAGGCTCGTGCGCGTGCCGTCGCGCAGTACGGTCAGCTCGAACGTCTCGCCAGGGCGTGCACGCACGAATTCGACCCATTCGTCCCAACCCTCGATGTGCTGCCCACCGGCGGCGACGATCTCGTCACCGGCCTGCAGCCCCGCTGCTGCGGCAGGCGAATCGCTGACCACCCGTCCGATCTCGGCGGGGATGTCGGGGAACCAGCGCTCGAAGCCCAGTTCGCTGATCGGATCGGCATCCTGTTCGTCCAGCGACGTCCCTTCCACCGTGAGCCGCAGGTCCGTCGAATAGCCCGCCTCGCGCTCGACCGCCATAGGCACCGTGGCGCGCGACTCGCCCAGGCTGCGGTCCAACAGTGCCAGCCGGACCTCCGACCAAGTCGGCGTCGCTCGATCGTCCACCCGGAGGATGCGGTCGCCGCGTTCGAAGCCCGCCTCGGCGACCGGCGAGCCGGGCTCGACGCCACCAACACGCGGCACCACGCCCTGGGTCCCGATCAGGAACATGGCCGTATAGGCCACGATGGCGAGCAGGATGTTGATGGCGGGGCCCGCGGCGACGATCGCCGCCCGGCGGCCAACGGTCTGATTGTTGAAGGCGCGGTGGCGCTCGGCGTCAGGGACCTCGACCTCGCGCTCGTCGAGCATCTTGACGTAGCCACCCAGCGGTACGGCCGCGATAACCCACTCGGTGCGGTCCCGCCCATACGTGCGCGACCATAGCGGCCGGCCGAAGCCCACCGCGAAGCGCAGTACACGGACACCGCAGAGCCGGGCGACACTGTAGTGGCCAAACTCGTGGACGGTGACGATAACGCCGATCGCCACCAAGAATGCCCCGATGCTGGTCACGAAGTCCCAGATCATCGCGCCCGGCGCTCTTGCCGATCCGCCTCCTCGGCGGCGATGCGCCGCGCCGCGGCATCGGCGGCATTGACGCCCCGGAGCGACATCGTGTCGCCCTCGCCCGACGCCCGCGCCATGGTCGCCTCCACCACGCGCGTAATTGCGGGAAAAGACAGGCGCTGCGTCAAAAAGCGATCGACCGCGACCTCATTCGCCGCATTGAGCACCGCCCCGGCCGTACCGCCCGCACGGGCCGCCTCGAAGGCCAGGCGCACGGCCGGGAATGCGGTCTCATCGGGCCGTTCGAATTCGAGACCCGGGAGGGCGAAGAGATCGAGCGCGGCGACGCCCGAGGCCATCCGCTCGGGCCATGCCAGGGCGTGGGCGATCGGGGTCCGCATATCCGCGTGGCCCAGCTCGGCGAGCACGGAACCGTCGATGTATTGGACCAGCGAATGGACCACGCTTTGCGGGTGCACCGCGATCTCGATGCGCTCGGGCGGCAACCCGAACAGCCAAGCCGCCTCGATGACCTCGAGGCCCTTGTTCATCATCGTCGCCGAGTCGATGGAGATCTTGCGCCCCATCGACCAGGTGGGATGGGCACATGCCTCATCGGGCGTGACCTCGGTCAGGCTCGACGGCGAACGCCGTAAGAAGGGGCCGCCCGAGGCCGTGAGCAGGATGCGCTCGACGCCATTCGAGGCCCCCACCCGCTCCGGCAGACATTGGAAGATTGCGTTGTGCTCGCTGTCGATCGGCAACAGCTCGGCGCCGCTGCGCCGCGCCGCCGCGGTGACCAGCTCGCCGCCGGCTACCAGTGCCTCTTTGTTCGCCACCAACACGCGCTTGCCCGCCTCCACGGCCGCTAGCGTCGAAGCCATGCCGGCCATGCCCACGATCGCCGCCATGACGACATCGACCTCGTCCGCCCGCGCGACCGCCTCGAGGCCTTCTTCGCCAACGAGCACGCTTGTCTCGAGGCCTTCTGAGGCGACCCATTCGCCAAGGCGTAGCGCCGCCTCGGCATCGGCGAGCGTCGCGTAGTCGGGGCGGTAGTGTTGGATTTGTCGCCAGAGGGCCTCCGCCTGGGCGTTGGCCGAG
>CAYTWS010000219.1:0-4055 GCA_964442145.1 uncultured Ectothiorhodospiraceae bacterium
CCAGCCGCGGCGACGACATCCGTCGATTCCACCCACGCCTGTTCGAGGCCGCCCGCCTCGCCGGTGTGCCGGTCCAGCCGGTGGCGCTGCGCTACGACAACCCGCGCGCGCCGTTCGTCGACGCGCAAACGTTCCTCCCGCACCTGCTGCGCGTCCTGGGCGAGCCGCGTATCCATGCCGAGCTCCAACTGCTCGAGCCCATCGACCCCACCGGCCTGGATCGCCGCGGCATCGCCCGCCGCGCGGAGGAGGCCATAGGCGCGGTCGTGCGCGGCGAGTCCCCCGAACCCGCCCAACCCGCGGACGCGCTGAGCGCCTGACACGCTCGAGCCGACGGCGCTCGTTTTCGGGTTCCCCGCTTGGATCAATGGTGCTCGCCAAGAAATTTTTTCTCTTGGCGGCCTTAGCGCCTTCGCGAGATCCCTCCAAGCGAGGTGCCAACGCTCACCACCTCGCTCTCGGGCTCACGCAAAGGCGCAAAGAGCGCTAAGAGAACAAATTTTCTTGGCGCGCTTGGCGTCTTGGCGTGGGGCCGCTCGTTGGCGCGGCGCTCGGACCAGCCTACGGGCTATGTGTCACGCACGGCCGGGGACGACGCCGACGGTGAGCGCGAACAGGGCGGCGCTGGCGACGACCATGGACGGGCCCGCCGGGGTGTCCCAGATGAGCGAGCCGCCCAGGCCCAGCACGACCGCGGCGACCGCCACCGCGGCCGCGCCCGCGGCCATGGTCGCGGGCGTGCGCGCGAAGCGCCGCGCGGTCGCCGGGGGGATCACCAGCAGCGAGGTGATGAGCAGGATCCCGACGATGCGCATGGCCACGGCGACGACGATCGCCAGCAGCAGCATGAACACCAGGCGCACCGCGGTGACGGGCACGCCCTCGACGCGGGCGAGGTCGGCGTGGACCGTCAGCGACAACAGCGGCCGCCAGGCGAGCGCCAGCGTCGCCAGCACCAACGCCCCACCGGCGTAGATCCAGGCGATGTCGGCGCCCATGACGGCAAGGATGTCGCCGAAGAGATAGGCGAACAGGTCCACCCGTACCTGCTCGAAGAACGACAGCGTGACCACGCCCAGCGCCAGCGTGGTGTGCGCCAGGATGCCCAGCACCGTGTCGATGGCGAACTCGCCGAAACGCTGCAGACCGACCAGAATGCTGCCGATCGTCACCGCGGCGAGCAGCACGCCCAGCATCGGCTTGATGCCCAGCAGCACGCCCAAGGCGACCCCGAGCAGCGCCGCGTGCGAGAGGGTGTCGCCGAAATACGCCATCCGGCGCCAGACAACGAAACAGCCCAGCGGCGCCGCGATCAACGCCACGCCGACGCCGGCGGCCAGGGCCCGCCAGACGAACGCCTCGGTCAGCAGGCTCATTCGCGCGACGCCTCGGACGCGGGGATGACGTCGCCGTGGACGTCGTGCGCATGGTCGTGGTGGTGGGTGTAGACGGCGAACTCCGTCTCCATCGGGCCGAACAGGCGCCGGTACTCCGGATCGGCGGAGACGGCCTCGGGCGCGCCGCGGCAGCAGATGTGGCCGTTGAGGCAGAGCACGCGATCGGTGGCCGCCATCACCAGATGCAGATCGTGCGAGACCAGCAGCACCGCGCAGCCGCGGCGGTCGCGCAAGTGGCGGATCAAGCGATAGAGCTCGCGCTGGCCGCCGACGTCGACGCCCTGGGCGGGCTCGTCGAGGACCAGGACGTCGGGACGGCGCAGCAACGCACGCGCGAGCAGTACGCGCTGGAACTCACCGCCGGAGACGCGCTGGACCGGCGTGTCGATGAGCCCGGGGACACCCACCTCCTCGAGCGCGGCGAGATAACCGGCCCGATCGGTGCGCGTGCCCAGCGCGAGGAAACCGGCCACCGTGAGCGGCAGCGTGGGCTCGACGTGGATGCGCTGGGGCACGTAGCCCACGCGCACGCGCCGGGCGCGGCGCAACCGCCCCTCGCTCGGGCACAGCAAGCCCAATAGGACGCGCACCAGCGTGGTCTTGCCCGAGCCGTTGGGCCCGATCAGGGTCACGATCTCGCCCGGGTCGATGCGCGCATCGACGCCGTCGAGCACGGTGCGCCCACCCAGGCGCACCGTGACCCCCTCGACCCGCAGTAAGGCGATTTCGCTCATGGCCACATTACCCGAAAGCCATTAACTGGTGCGACACGCCGGGCATACGCCCTCGACCTCGGGCAGCACCGCGGACTCCAGGGCGAAACCCGCCTCCTGCGCCGAGCGCACGACCGTGTGGGCAACACGCTCGTCGTTGACCTCGCGCGCCGAGCCGCAACGGCTGCACACCAGGAACAGACCACCGTGGCGATCGTCCTCCGGGTGGTCGCAGGCGACATAGCGGTGGTGGCTGGCCAAGCGGTGGACCAGGCCGTGCGCCTGGAGGAACTCGAGCGCGCGGTACACCGTCGGCGGCGCCGGGGGCCCGCCCTCGCCGCCCAGCCGGTGCAGGAGCTCGTAGGCCGTGATGGGCTCGTCGGCCTCGACGAGCAGCTCGTAGACGCGGCGGCGCTGCGGGGTCAGCCGCGCGCCGCGGGCGCGGCAGACGCGCTCGGCACGCTCACCCGCCTGCGCTCGATTATGGGCTGGCGTCGACGACACCCGGATCCGCCGTTTGCTCAATGGACTGATATAACATAACATCTTGCGCCCGTACCGCGAAGGCCCATCGATGGCGAGCAAGCGAATCCCCCTGGGCGTCGTGCTACTGACATGGGCCGTTGCCGCAACGGCCGCGCCCCGACTGGTCGCCTCCATCCCACCGGTGCACTCGCTCGTCGCCGCGGTCGCAGGCGAGCGCGCCCGCGTCGAGCTGCTCGTCCCGGCGGGGCGCTCGCCCCATGCCTATGCGCTGACACCCTCGGATACGCAGGCGCTGGCCAACGCCGACGCTGTCTTCGTCGGCGGCGACGTCGCCGAGCGCTCCCCCGCCCGGCCGCTCGCGGCCGTCGCCGGCGCCGCCCGCATCCTACGCATGACCGCGGTCGACGGCGTGCGCCTGCTGGCGGCCCGGGCGGGCGGGGTCCGGGACGGCGGGCGCCACGAGGGAGGCGAGGCCTCTCGCGATCATGGCCACGAGCACGGCGACGGCGAGCACCATGACCCGCACGTGTGGCTGGATCCGCGCAACGCCATCGCCTTCACCGGCGCCGTCGCCGACACCCTCGCGGCCATCGACCCCGACCACGCCGGGACCTACCGCGACAACGCCCGCCGGCGCATCGAGCGCCTGGAACGCCTCGACCGGCGCCTGGCATCGCGGCTGGAGCCGGTCCAAGACATCCCCTACATGGTGTTCCACGACGCCTATCAGTATCTCGAGGCCCGCTACGGCCTGCGTGCGCGGGGGGCAATTACGGTCGATCCGGGCCGTCCGCCGGGCGGCGAGCGCTTGGCGTCGCTGCGCGGGCTCATCCGCGAGCAGGGGGCGGTGTGTGTGTTCACCGAGCCCCAGTTCGAGCCGGCCATTGCACGCACCATCGTCGCCGATACCGAGGCCCGCCTCGCCGAGCTCGATCCGCTCGGCGCGGGCCTGTCCCCCGGTCCCGGTCTCTACCCCGCCCTCATGCGCGGCCTCGCCGACAGCCTGGTGGCCTGTCTCGAGGGCGCGGGCTGAGCCAGCCAGCGCCGCCGCACGGGGGCTGCTATACTCGCTGACAGGTCATCTTACGCCGTCCCTGCCGGCCCCCCTTAACACCGTCACGGGAACCCGCCCGGACGAAGCCGGGACTACGCCCTGGCGCGCCCCATCCTATTGGGCCGTGCTTGTCGGGCCGGCTTCGACGACCCGCCCCCTTGGCCCCGCTATAAAGGTCAGCGCCCTACCATGCACGAAGACCCCGATGCCGCTTACGGTCACTTGATCGCGATCGGTGGCGCCGAGGACAAAGAGCTCGAGATCCTGCAGCGCGTGTTCGACTACGCCCCCGAGGGCTGTGACGAGGTCGCGGTGATCGCCACCGGCAGCAGCATACCCGACGAGGTACTGCCCACCTACCAGGAGGTGTTCAAGCGCCTCGGCGCCAGCCACGTCTATGGCCTG
>CAYTWS010000220.1:0-4047 GCA_964442145.1 uncultured Ectothiorhodospiraceae bacterium
GGGAAATAACCAGGCCCTAGGATGTTCGGAGGCGGTGGCCGGCGTCGGTTGGCGGTGGAAGCCCAACTGCTTGCGGTTGCACCGACGCGACTCGGCCACCTATGGCGCCTCGTCATCTCTTTCTCTCTTGGCGATCTTGTCGTCTTGGCGTGCGTCCATGATGCATTCGCCGAGTCGCTACGACTCCGCCGCGGCGTAGTGGCTGGTGACCTCGACGAGCTTGTCGTGCAGGGCGCTCACCAGCGCATCGTGCGAGTCGGCGAACTTCTGCACACCGTCGGCCTCGAGCGTTGCCGCGACGGCCTCGATATCGATGCCGTGTCGGGGCAGCGCCGCCATGGTGGTGCGCGCGGCCTCGAGCTCGTCGTCGATCGTGACCGCGGCAGTGCCCTGGGAGACGAACGCGTCGAGCGTCTTCGGCGGCACCGTGTTGATCGTATCGGGGCCGATCAGCGCATCCACGTAGTACGTGCTCGAGAGATTCGGGTCCTTGGTGCTCGTGCTCGCCCAGAGGGGGCGCTGGACACGCGCGCCGCGCTTGGCCTGGGCCTGGAAGTCGGCGCCCGCGCGCATCTCGAGGAACGCCTGATAGGCCATCTTGGCGTTGGCGATGGCCGTGCGGCCCTTGTGCTGCAATGCATCGCCGCCGGCCGTGTCGAGCTCCGGGTCGACCACGCCGTCGATGCGGCTGACGAAGAACGACGCCACCGAGGCGATGTCGCGCGGGCGCTCGGTGTGGCCCAGCCCGCGCGTGTAGGCGGCGAACACCTCCCGATAGCGCTGGACCGAGAACAGCAGGGTCACGTTGACGTTGACGCCCTCGGCGGTCAGCGCCTCGATCGCGTGCAGCCCCTCGGCTGTCGCCGGCACCTTGATCATGACGTTGCTGCGGTGGATCGAGTGCCACAGATGACGGGCCTGGTCGATCGTGGCGTTGGCATCGTGGGCGATGTGGGGCGAGACCTCGATGCTGACGAAGCCATCGGCACCCTCGGTGCGGTCATACACGGGGCGCAGCCGGTCGCACGCCATCTGGATGTCCTGGATGGCCAGCCATTCGTAGAGCAGCTCCGCATCGAGCTCGTGATCGGCCTGGATCAGGTCGAGGATGGCGTCGTCGTAGGCGTTGGTGCCCGTGATCGCCTGATGGAAGATGGTCGGATTGCTGGTGACCCCGCGCAGCCCCTCGTCGACGAGGCGCTCGAGCCCGCCGCCGGTGATCAGGTTGCGGTCGAGGTAGTCGAGCCACAGGGACTGGCCGCATTCCAGCAGGTGTTGGATCGACGCCATACCCGGCCTCCCTTTCGTTGGTTGGAATGGGCGATGGTAGCAGAGGCGCCGGGACGGGCCAGTGCGCGCCGGCTCAGGGGCCGTCCTGGTCCGCCTCGAGGCGCTCGCTGGCCTCGAGCCACTCGGTCTCCAGGGCGTCGATCGACCGACGCAGCTGGCCCTGGCGCTGCAGGAGCTCGTCGAGCTCGATACGGCGCTCCGGCTCGGTGTAGAGGCCGTTGTCGGCGAGCTCGGCCTCGACCTGCGCCAGTGCCGCTTTCTGCTCGCCCAGGTCGCGCTCGAGGCGTTTGATCTGGTCGCGCAGCGGTTGCAGCGCGCGGCGCTGGGCGGCGGCCTTGCGCCGGCTCGCCTTGTTGCGCTGCTTGGCCGGGCGTTGCTCGGCGGCCGCGGGCGCGGACCGGGCCGTCGCCCGGCTGCGGTGGTCGCGCAGCCACTCCCGATACGCCTCGAGATCGCCATCGAAGGCGGCGACACGTCCGTTGGCGACCAGCCAGAACGCGTCGACCGAGTCGCGCAGCAGGTGGCGGTCGTGGGTGACCAGCATGACCGCGCCCGAGAACTGCTGGAGGGCGAGGTCGAGGGCGTGGCGCATCTCCAGATCGAGGTGGTTGGTGGGCTCATCGAGCAGCAGCAGATTGGGCCGGCGCCAGGCGATCAGCGCCAGCGCCAGGCGCGCCTTCTCGCCGCCGGAGCAGCGCTCGACCGGCTCGAGGGCGTCGCTGCCCGAGAAGCCAAAGCCGCCGATGAAATCGCGCAGGGTCTGCTCGCGCACGTTGGGGCTCTCGCGGCGCAGGTGCTCGGTCGGGCTGGCGCTGGGGTCGAGCGCGTCGACCTGGTGCTGGGCGAAGTAGCCGATGCGCAGGTGCTCGCCGGCGACGCGCTCACCGGCCAACAGCGGCTGCTCGCCCACGATCGTGCGGATCAGCGTCGACTTGCCGGCGCCGTTGGGCCCGAGGAGCCCGACCCGCGCGCCCGGCAGGATGGAGAAGTCCACGCCGGAGAGCACCGGCTGGTCGTAATCGACCTGGGCGTCGCGCAGCACCAGTAGCGGGTTCGACGTCCTGTCGGCGTCGGGGAAGGAGAACCGGAACGGCGAGTCCACGTGGGCCGGCGCGATCTCCTCCATGCGCTCGAGCTCCTTGAGGCGGCTCTGGGCCTGGCGCGCTTTGCTCGCCTGTGCCCGCCACTTGGCCACGAATTGCTCGATCTCGCGGATGCGCTGCTGCTGCTTCTCGTAGGCCGCCTGCTGCTGGGCGAGGCGCTCGGCGCGCTGGCGCTCGAAGGCGGTGTAGTTGCCGCGGTAGTGGACCAGGCGCTTGCGGTCGAAGTGGACGATGTGGCCGACGACGCTGTCGAGGAAGTCGCGGTCGTGGGAGACCAGCAACAAGGTGCCCGGGTACTGCGCGAGCCACTGCTCCAGCCAAAGGACGGCGTCGAGGTCGAGGTGGTTGGTGGGCTCGTCGAGCAGCAGCAGGTCGGTCGGGCGCATCAAGGTCCGCGCCAGGTCGATGCGGATGCGCCAGCCGCCGGAGAATTCGGCGACGGGGCGCTCGAACGCGGCCTCGGAGAAGCCCAGGCCCGCCAGCAGCTGCTCGGCCCGGCTGCGGGCGGTGTAGCCGTCGAGCGCGTCCATGTCGCCGTGCAGCTGGGCCAGGCGCTCGTCGGCGCCGTCGGCCTCGGCGCGCTCGATCGCCGCCTGCACCGCCATGAGCTCGGTGTGGCCGCCCAGCACGTGCTCGATCGCCGAGGTCGCCGCGGCCGGATTCTCCTGGCGCATGTGGCCGATGCGATAGCCCTTGGGGACGTGGATGGCACCGGCATCGGGGGTGAGCTCGCCCAGCAGCATGCGGAACAGGCTGGACTTGCCGCAGCCGTTGGGCCCGACCAGGCCGACGTGCCAGCCGTCGTAGAGGCGCAGATCGGCGTGCTCGATCAGGGGCTCGCCCGCGATCTGGAGGGCGATGTTGTCCAGGGTGATCACGGCGCGTCCCTCCCGCCGCGACGGGCGTCGTCGGGCGCGGCAGGGTAGCGAACCACGCCGGTGGAGCGCACGTGGTCATGCCCGCCAGCGGCTGAGCATGGGCGTTTTTCGCGGTGCTCGGCCGTCACGGGCGCGGCGTTTCGCCGGGGTGTCCGAGCGCATCGAGCATCGGGATGAGATGGTGTACCCGGGGATCGGCGATTCGGTAATAGACTACTTGCGCCGACCGGCGCGTCGCCACCAGGCCCTCGTTGCGCAGCACCGCCAGGTGTTGCGACAGCGCCGACTGGGACAACGCCATCCCCTCGAGTAGCTCGGAGACCGAGCGCTCGCCCGCGCTCAGGTTGCACATCACCAGCAAGCGATGGGCGTTGGCGAGTGCGCGCAGGATACGCGCGGTCTCTTCGGCGTTGGCGGCCACGCGGCGACAGCGCCGTGCTTGCTCTGGCTCGGCCATACTTGTCGCTGAGCTCCGCGATGAATCCATAGCGATCCCCGTCGTCCGATCGGTCGCGTCTATTCCTCGACCGCAGGGGGCGCCGCCGGAGCGCCCAAGAGCTTGGTGCGTACCGCGGCCGCGGCGGTGGGCAGATTCGCGCGATTGATCGCGTCGCGCTGCTCGGGAGTGAACGCCGCCCAGCCGGCGAGCTCCTCGCGCGATCGGCGGCAGCCCGTGCAGCGGTCGTCGCTGCCGAGCTGGCAGATGCCGACACACGGGCTGTCACTGAGCAGTGGGGCGCTCGCCGTCGCGGCGCTCGAATCGGGCATCGGATCGG
>CAYTWS010000221.1:0-4031 GCA_964442145.1 uncultured Ectothiorhodospiraceae bacterium
TCGCGCACGGTCGCCGCGGGCGAGTATCTCGTCCGCGAGGGCGAGGCCGCCGACGCGTTCTACATCCTGGTCGACGGCGAGGTCGCGGTCACCCAGGGCACGCCCGCCAGCGAGATCGCGCGTCTGCAGCCGGGCCAATCGTTCGGCGAGAAGGGGCTGCTCGGGCGCGGCCGGCGCACGGCGAACTGCTATGCCACCCGGGCGTCGACCGTGCTGGTCATGGACGCGACGTCGTTCCATGCCATGGTCGCCGAGGACGACCTCGTCGGCGCCGAGATCGCGGCGCTGGCCTACCGCCACTTCCTCAACCATCGCCTGCGCCAAGCCCTGCCGGCGGCGGCCCTGGAGCAGCTCGAGGACCTCATCGCCGACGCGCGGGTCGCGCACTACGCGCCAGGTGGCAAGATCATCCGCCAGGGCGACGAGGCCGAGTGGTTCTATGTCGTGCTGCGCGGCCGCGTCGAGGTGGTACGCGAGGGCGCCGACGGCGGCCGTGACGCGCTGGCCGAGCTGGCCAGCGGCGATTGCTTCGGCGAGGTGGGCATCGTCGAGGGTCGCCCGCGCACCGCTTCGGTGTATGCCCACGCCGACGAGGCGGTCGAAGCGCTCGCGATCCCGCGCCCGGCCCTGCTCGCGCTCACCGAGCAGGCCCCCGCGGTGTACAACGACTTCGTCGCGGTGGTGATGCAGCGCCTCAACGCCGCGCTCGGCGGTGACGCGGCGCGCTAGCGTCGCCGCCGATCCGGCCCCGCCGCGCGCATGGTCACTGGGCGCCTCCTAGCACGCCACCCGCTGGTGGCCGCGCTCGTCTTCGAGGGCTTGCTGATCCCGCTGGCGCTGGTGCTGGCGCTCGCCGCGGGGGTGCGCCCCTGGTTCGAGCTGGTCCCGCGGGCGTCGACGCTGCCGCTGGCGCTGGCCGCGACGGCGGTGCTCCTGGTTGCGCTGGCGCCCGCCGCCGTGCGGCGCCCGCCGTGGTTCCGCGCCATCGAGGCCCTGGTGCGCCCGCTGGTCGCCACACTGTTCCGCCGCCACCGCGTGGCGGGCGTGCTGGTCGTGTCCGCCTTGGCCGGCTTGGGCGAGGAGTTGCTCATGCGCGGGGTCCTGCAGGCCTGGCTGGCGCAAGGGCTGGGCCCGGCACCGGCGGTGACCATCGCCGCCGTCGTATTCGGCCTGGCGCACTACCTCTCGCACGTGTATTTCCTCCTGGCCACGGCGATGGGGCTCTATCTCGGCACGCTCTACCAGGTCACCGGCGACCTGGCGCTGGTGAGCCTGGTCCACGCGCTCTACGACGCCGTCGCGATCGCCTATCTCCTGGGTCGGCCCGATCCCGAGCAAACGCCCGGTGAATAGCCGCGACACCATGGGCGCGCGGCACGGGTGTATCTTGGGTGTCGGCGCGTCCGCCGAGGGAAGCCGAATGCGTGCAACCCCGCTCTCGCCCGCGGTCTTGATGGCGCATCGCGGCTGGCCCGCACGCTATCCCGAGAACTCGCTGGCGGGGGTGCGGGCGGCGTTGGACGCGGGGGCCGCCATGGTCGAGGTCGACGTCCAGCTCACCGCTGACGGGGTCCCCGTGGTGCTCCACGATGCCACCTTGGCCCGCACTGCCGAGCGCGGCGACAGCATCTTCGACCTGCCGGTCTCGGCGGCACCCGGGATCGATGTAGGCGAGCCTGGGCGCCTGGGCGCGGCGGCCGAGGCGACGCCGCTGCCGACGCTCGACGACGTCCTGGCGTTAGTCGCCGCGTATTCCGGGGCCACGCTGTTCATCGAGGCCAAATCGGAGAGCATCCAGCGCTTCGGCCGCGCCGCGCTCGCCACGGCCCTGCTCGAGCGCATCGGCGACGCCAGCGACCACGTCGTCGTCGCCGTCGACGCCGTCTTCCTCGAGCGCATTCGTGCGCAGCGCGCGCTGCGCATCGGCTGGATCCTGGCGGCGCTCGATGACGCGCACGAGCACCAGGCCCGGCGCCTGGCGCCCGACTTCCTGTTCTGCGCGGCCGCCGCCGTGGCCGACACCGGCGAGGCGCTCTGGCGCGGGGCGGGGACCTGGGTGGTCTACGACGTCGCCGAGCGCGCGCGGGCCCAGGAGCTGCTCGCACGCGGGGCGGCCATCGTCGAGACCGACGACATCGGCGGCTGGCTCGGCGCGGTCGGCTCGGACCCGGGGTGACACGGTCCCCTGGCGCTGCCGGGCGCGGGCCCCGGCACCGACGCCAGCCGATGCGCTACGATGCGCGTGCCAAGGAGATCGCCCGGGAGCCCGCCATGCTACGCCGTCCGACACACCTCGTGCTCGCCCTCACCGCGCTCGCCGCAGCCTCGACCGCAGGCGCCAGCGAGCTCGGCGCCGCCGTTGACGGCGGCGCCGGTATCGGCGTCGATCTCACCCGCCTCGACCGGGAGCTCACGCTGGCGGGTGACACCCTCGCCGCCGACGGCTCCCTCGCCGGCGTCCACGCCTACTGGCAGCGCGGCGCCGGCATCCGCCTCAGCGGCGCCTTGCAGGGCGGCTCGGTCGAGTACAGCACGGGCGGTGTCGACCAGAGCGAGTCGGCGGTGTACGGCGATCTCGCGGCGACCTTCGGCTGGAATGTCAGCGCCACCCGGGCGTTCATCGGCCTAGGGGCCGAGGCCTTCACCACCGATTCACCGTTCGGCGACGGTGCCCGTTCGAGCGCCTCGCTGTATCTACCGTTCGGTCTGGCGCGCGCGCGACGCATCCATCCCGATTGGTACGGCAAGGTCCGTGTGGAGGCGCGCTTCGTGCTCGCCGGCAGCGAGCAAATCGACGACGTCACGGGCATGGGCGATCTCGATCTGACCCGCGAAGGAGGGTGGGGGCTCGAGGTGGGCGCGCAGTTACAGCACATCGATGCGCCCATCACCGCTGAGCCCTATCTACGCTACGTCGTGCCGTCGGATACGGAGACCGAACGCAGCGGTGGCGTCGCTGTCCGCGCCGAGTCGATGGAATATCTCGCCGGCGGGGTCCGACTCACCTGGCAGTACTGATGCCGAAATGGGCGCCTCAGTGGCGCCGCGCACGCGGATCGTAGATCGCCAGCATCTCCTGGAACGCCTCGACCGCCCCTGCCGACAGGCCGTACGGGGCCTCGAAGTTGATGCCCGGCTCGATCCCCAGGGCGCGTACGCGCTCGACGAGCTCCGCGTAGAGCCGGGTGAGGCGTTGCTTGCGCTGGGCCCGGTCGAGTCGGGCGGTCTCGCGCACCCAGGCCATCTCGGGCTGGGCGTCGGGGTCCTGGATCAGCCACTGGATGAGGCCGTGATCGGCCTCGATCGACGGCACGTAACCGAACGAGAGGACGAGCTCGGGCGGGTCATGGAACGTCTCCGCCAGCGCCCGCGCGACCTCGACGATGGGGTCGCCGTAGAGCAGCTGGGTAATCGCGAAGTTCGCCCCGGCGCGTGCCTTGGCCGCGAGCCGGTCGCGCTCGTAGGCGCGCACCGGGATGGTGATCACGCCGCGCCCGGGGAGGCTGGAGGCGAAGTGGGTCAGCGCTTGGTCCGGGTACAGCCCGACCACCTCGGCGTCGCGGTACTCGCGCGGCACGCCCACGAACACCATGCGCTCGATGCCCTGCTGACGTGCCCGCAGCGCGCGGCGCTCGAGGTCGCTGGTCGGGGTGAACGGCGTCACCTGGGCCGCGACCGTGTGGTGTTGCGGGAACAGGCGCGCCAGCGCGGCCTGGTAGTCGAGCGGGTCCTCGTGCTCGACGAACTCCTCGGGCCGGAAGCTGTCCTCATCGATGATCATGGGCACGAAGAAGGTGTCGACGGCCGCCTCGAGCGCGGTCCCGCCGATGCGCTCGTGCAGCTTTTGCGCCTGGTCGACGCCGCCAGGGGTCCCCAAATCGCGCGGCGGTGGCGGTGTCGCGAGACTCAGCGTGGGCATGCCGGCTGCCTCGGTGTAGCTCCCGTCCCCGAGCTTGGGGCGCACGCCACGGGCGCGCAAGCGGCGGCCGCAGCGCGGGCGCGCCGAGGCGGCGTTGCCACCGCCGGCTCGC
>CAYTWS010000222.1:0-4030 GCA_964442145.1 uncultured Ectothiorhodospiraceae bacterium
GAGCTGATCGCCGTCGATGTGGACACCGCTAGCGCACTCGGTGAGTAGATCATCGAGAAGCGTCGGCGAAGTAGCACGAACGTGTGTAGCTGAACGCTACAGAGATCTGGCGCCGCTGCATCAAAACGGCGTCGACGCGGATGCCATCGCCGTCATTGCGCAGAGCGGTCATCAGCGGGGTGGTGCCCCGGCCGTGGCGCACGCGGCCGACCAGATACGCGCGCGTGCCTTGGAAGAAGTGCGAATCGATGGGCTCAAAGCGCAGCACTTGCCCCGGATCGATGTGCTCGCGCCGTAGGTAGGCGCACGCCTCGGCGGCCATGCCGGCGGCGCACTGGTCGATATCCGCGTAAGGCACGTCCATGCGGAAGTCCTCGAGGATCCGGCGGCACGACGCCTGGATGTCGTCCCAACACGGATAGCGCCGCATCACCAGCGATTGCACGCTCTCCTCCGCCGGCGGATGGACGAACTCGACGCTCGCGTCGACACCGACGGTACCCAACAACCGTCGCGTCACGGAATTGAAGAAGGTCTTGAGGAAGCCGGCGTCGGGGACGCCGTCGACACGCTCACTGAAGTAGTCGCGCAGACGCTGCCACACGGCGCGGCGCGCGACGTCGTCGTCGAGCGTGTCGCGCAGTCCGTCGAGGGTGTGCTGGACCCAGTGCTCGTAGAGCTCGATGCGCTCGCCGATATCGCGCAGGTGGCCGTCCCAATCGCGCTGCTCGAAGCGCCGTTGGGCGCGATCGGTGATGCGCTGGAAATCCGTGTTGTAGGCGACGAAGCCGTCGTGGATCAGCTGCGCCGCCCGAGGCAGGCTGCCGGCGGCAGGCGCCTCGGGCGGCGCGGCTGACTCGGACGTGTCTGTCATGGCCCGCGCGTCAGGACTGCATCCGCTTGACGATGGCCTCGCCGAACTGGCTGCAGCTGACCTTGGTGGCCCCGTCCATCAGGCGCGCGAAATCGTAGGTCACGTGTTTACTGCCGATGGCGGCGTCCATGCCGGTGAGGATGAGATCGGCCGCCTCGTGCCAGCCGAGGTGGCGAAGCATCATCTCGGCCGAGAGTACCAGCGAGCCCGGATTGACCATGTCGCGGCCGGCGTACTTGGGCGCGGTGCCGTGGGTGGCCTCGAATACGGCATGGCCGCTCTGGTCGTTGATGTTGCCGCCGGGGGCGATCCCGATGCCGCCGACTTGGGCGGCGAGGGCATCGGAGATGTAGTCGCCGTTGAGGTTCATGGTCGCGACCACGTCGAAGTCCTCGGGCCGCGTGAGCACCTGCTGTAGCGAGATATCGGCGATGGCGTCCTTGACCAGGATCCGGCCTGCATTGACCGCCTCGTCCTGCTCCTTGTTGGCCGCCTCCTGGCCCTGCTCGGCGACTGTGCGCTCCCATTGACTCCAAGTATAGGTCCGCTCGGGGAACTCGCGCTCGGCGAGCTCGTAGCCCCAGCTGCGGAACGCGCCCTCGGTGTATTTCATGATGTTGCCCTTGTGCACCAAGGTCACCGATTTGCGCCCGTTGTCGATCGCGTACTGGATCGCGGCGCGCACCAGGCGCTCGGTGCCCTCGCGCGAGATGGGCTTGATCCCGAGCCCGCAGTCCTCGGGGAAACGGATACGCTGGTAGGCGGCCGGGAAGTGCTCGGCGAGCAGTTCCTGGAAGCGTTTATTGTCGTCGGAGCCTGCCTCGAACTCGATGCCCGCGTAGATGTCCTCGGTGTTCTCGCGGAAGATCGCGATGTTGACCTTCTCGGGATGGCGCACCGGCGACGGCACGCCGGTGAACCAGCGCACGGGACGCAGGCAGACGTAGAGATCGAGCACTTGGCGCAGGGCGACGTTGAGCGAGCGGATGCCGCCGCCGACGGGGGTGGTCATCGGGCCCTTGATCGATATCAGGTACTTGCGAATGGCCTCGACGGTCTCGTCGGGCAGCCACGCGCCGACCTCGTTGTTGGCCTTCTCCCCGGCCAGCACCTCCATCCAATGGATCTTGCACTGCCCGCCGTAGGCGGTCTCGACGGCCGCGTCGACGACGCGCTGCATCACCGGCGTAATATCGATGCCGATGCCGTCGCCCTCGATGTAGGTCACGATCGGGTTGTCGGGCACGTGCAGCTGGCCGTTGTCGAACGTGATCGGGCTGCCGTCCTTCGGTACTTCGGTGGTCATCGTGTCGGTGCCTCCAAGGCTCGTGTTGGCTCCTGCCGGCATCGCATGCCGGTGGATGATTCGTCGGGCGCCGATCGCGTCCGGCGCTGCCCGCGCAGCGGCCGGGATGCATTACGGGGATCGGCGTCGGGGGCTGTCACTCGCGGCCGCGTGGTGGCGCTCGCAACGCCGCGCGCGGGCCGGAGGGCTAGTCTTTCACAAAACGGGGGCCGCACCATAGCGCGGCGCCCACCGAGAGCGCCCTCTACGGGGCGGGCGCTCAGATCGCCGACGCAACCGCGCGCTCGGGCTCGCCCTGGCGTAGGGTGCGTACGATCGATTCGGCAGCCTGGCGTCCCTCGTAGACCGCGGTGACTACCAAATCGGCACCCCGCACCATGTCCCCACCGGCGAAGATCCGCGGGTTGGAGGTCCGGAAGGGGCAGTCGGCCCCGGTCGACACCAAGGTCCGACCGTCGGCGTAGTGGGCAACGCCGTGGGCCTCGTACCAGTCGGGAACCTCGGCCTGGAAACCGAACGCGACGATGACCCGGTCGGCCGGCAGGGTCTCCTCGGAGTCGGGCACGATCTCGGGCCGCCGTCTGCCCCGTTCGTCGGGCTCACCGAGGCGCGTCGCCGCCAACCGCACGCCCGTGACACGCCCGCCCTCGGACTCGATCGCCACGGGCGTGCGGTTGTAGCGGAACGTGACGCCCTCGTCACGGGCATTCTTCACCTCGCGGCCCGAGCCCGGCATGTTCGCCTGGTCGCGGCGGTAGACGCAGGTCACCGAGCGCGCGCCTTGGCGCAGTGCGGTGCGGTTACAGTCCATGGCCGTGTCGCCTCCGCCGAGGACCACCACGCGCTCGCCCCCGACGTGGATATCGCGCCCACCCGGCGCGTCCGTCCCCATCAAGCGGTTGGCGTTGCCGATAAGGTACGCCAATGCCGGGACCACGCCCGCGGTGTCCTGGCCGACGAAGTCGCCCTGGACCGCGCGGTAGGCCCCCATACCGAGGAATACCGCGTCATACTCAGCCAACAGGTCGTCGATGGTGACGTCTTGGCCGACCTCGACACCGAGCTGGAACGCAACACCCATCCCCTCCATGAGTGTACGTCGGGTCTCGACGACCTCCTTGTCCAGCTTGAACGGCGGGATGCCATAGGTCAGCAGGCCGCCGATGCGCGGGTATCGGTCGAACACCACCGGGGTGACACCGTTGCGTGCGAGGATATCGGCACAGCCGAGCCCTGCCGGCCCGGCACCGACCACCGCCACGCGCCACCCCGTGGACTCGACGTCGGACAGATCGGGGCGCCAGCCCAGCTTGAGCGCCTCATCCGTGATGTACTTCTCGATCGAGCCGATGCTGACCGCACCCAGGCCGTTGTTGAGGGTGCAGTCGCCCTCGCACAAGCGATCCTGCGGGCAGATCCGGCCACAGATCTCGGGCAGCGTGTTCGTTCGGTGTGACAGCTCCGCCGCCTCGAGCAGGCGCCCCTCCTCGATCAGCTTGAGCCAGTTCGGGATGTAGTTGTGGACCGGACACTTCCATTCGCAGTACGGGTTGCCGCAATCCAGGCACCGCCCCGCCTGCTGTGCGGCCTCGTCGGCGTTGAACTTGCCGTAGATCTCGTTGAAGTCGCGCAAGCGCAGACCCACCGGACGCTTGGCCGGATCGGCGGCCTGGACCTCGAGAAACTGGAACGCATTACGTGGCATGGTTACTCAACCGATGTTCTCTAAAGGAGAACCACGAATGAACACGAATATACACGAATGTATTACTCCGTGGCTCGTATGCCTTATAGGAGCTTCGCTGACCCGTTATTGCCTCATTATGCCCTTTGGTTGGAACCACAAAATG
>CAYTWS010000223.1:0-4013 GCA_964442145.1 uncultured Ectothiorhodospiraceae bacterium
CTACCGCACCCGCCCCTGCAATCTGGTCGAGCTACGCCCGCGCATGCGCGAAACCTGATCGCCGGCGCGCGCGAATCGGGCGGGCACGATGTCGACTGCCCTCGTCTGGTTCCGCCGCGATCTGCGGGTCGCCGACAACCCCGCCCTTTCCGCGGCCATCGCCGCCCATGAGCGCATCGTCCCCGTCTACGTCCACGCCCCCGACGAGCAGGGCGACTGGCCCCCGGGGCCAGCGCAGCAATGGTGGCTCCACCACAGCCTGACGGCCCACGCAGACCGGCTCGCCGAGCTGGGCAGCCCACTGATCGTGCGCCGCGGCCCCACGGCCGGCACCCTCGAGGCATTGCTCGAGGAGACCGGTGCCCAAGCGGTCTATTGGAATCGCCTCTACGAGCCCGCGCTCGTCGAGCGCGACCGACGGATCAAGGCGTGGCTGCGCGAGACCCGGGGCGTCGACGCCCAGAGCTTCAACGCCGCCGTCTTGTCCGAGCCGTGGACGATCGCGACGGGGCAAGGCGGGCCCTACCGCGTATTCACCCCGTTCTGGCGCCGCCTTTGCCGCGAGGGCCTTCCCGAGCACGTCACCGCCTCCCCCAACGCGATGGCGGCGCCGTCGCCGCGACCGCGCTCCGAGCCCATCGCGGCACTCGACCTATTGCCCCACATCCGCTGGGACGACGGGCTGGCAGCGGCCTGGTTCCCCGGTGAGTCGGGCGCCCTCGACCGATTGGCCCGCTTTTGCGACGACGCATTGCCGGGCTACGACACCGGCCGCAACGAGCCGGCGACCGATGGCACCTCGGCGCTTTCGCCGCATCTGCACTGCGGCGAGATCGGGCCACGCCAGATCGTCGCGGCCGTGCGCCGACGTGCCCATGGGACCGACGCGGCCGCCGAGGCCTATCTCAGCGAGATCGGTTGGCGCGATTTCGCCCACCACTTGCTGTTCCACTATCCCGAAACGCCCGAGCGATCGCTGGATCCGCGTTTCGAGCGCTTCCCGTGGCGCGACCCGAGCGGCGACGCGCGCGACGAGCTCGCCGCGTGGCAGCAAGGGGCGACGGGTGTGCCCCTGGTCGATGCGGGGATGCGCCAGCTCTGGCGAACGGGCTGGATGCACAACCGCTTGCGCATGGTGGTGGCCTCCTTCCTGACCAAGAATCTGCGCCTGCACTGGCTCGTGGGCGCGCGCTGGTTCTGGGACACCCTCGTCGACGCGGACCTCGCCAGCAATACCCTGGGCTGGCAATGGGCGGCCGGCTGCGGCGCCGATGCCGCCCCCTATTTCCGGATCTTCAATCCGGTACGCCAGGGCGAGCGCTTCGACCCAAACGGGCAGTTCGTGCGCCACTGGGTCCCCGAGGTCGCGGCCCTGCCCGACCGCCACGTCCACGCACCCTTCCAAGCGCCCGAGAAGGCGCTGCGCGAGGCCGGCCTGGTGCTGGGGCACGACTACCCCCGACCGATCGTCGATCTCGGGGCCAGCCGGCGGGCGGCGCTGGCGGCGTTCGAGACCATCAGGAAGGAGCAAGCATGAGCGCCAGCACGCACGATGAAGCGGCACCGACCGACCTCGCCGAGATCGCCGAGATCGCCGCCAGCGCCGAGGTGGTGGTGTTCCATTCCGGGCTGACCGACACCCGCACGCTCGAGGCGGCGCTCGAGCGCGAGGGCCGCGACTACCGTGTGGTTACAATGGGGATGGGCTCGCCCGAGCAGCGCGACCGGTTCCACCGGCTGCGCGACTGGACGGGCTGGGGCCTGCTGCCCATCGTGTTCGTCGACGGCCGCTTCATCGGCGGCGGCGACGAATACCTGGCGCAGGCGACGGGCCCCGCGGGCGAGCGCCACTGACGGCCAACGCGACACGGAGACCGGGGAGCGGCTATGGCGATGACCACGGCGACCGTCTTCGGCGGGACCGGATTCCTCGGGCGCGCGATCGTGCGCGCGCTCCAGGCGCGCGCGATGCGCGTCCGTGTGGCGGCCCGCCACGCCCCGCGCGAGCCCGATGCGGCGGCGCACTTCTATCGCGCCGATGTGCGCGATCCGGGCGACGTCGAGCGCGCCGTCGACGGCGCCGATTTCGTCGTCAACGCCGTTTCGCTGTATACCGAGCGCTCGGGCCTGACGTTCGAGGGCATCCACGTCGACGCGGCCGCGCGCATCGCCGCCGCGGCGCGCGCGGCCGGGGCCCAGCAGCTCGTCCAGATCTCCGGGATCGGCGCCGACGCGAGCTCGCACGCGCCCTACGTCGCCACCCGCGGGCGTGGTGAGACCGCCGTTTGGTCCCAGTGGCCCGAGGCGGTCATCGTTCACCCCTCGGTGATCTTCGGTCCCAACGACGCCTTCGTCACCACACTCGCGGGCATCACCCGGCTGCCCGTGATCCCGTTGTTCGGCGACGGCAGCGTGCGCCTGCAACCCGTCCACGTCGACGACGTCGCCGCGGCCGTCGCCGCCCTGGCGTGGCGCACCCCGCCCGCTCAAGCGCTCGAGCTCGGCGGCGCCGAGATCTTGTCGTACCGCGCCATCGTCCAGGCCATGCTGCGCCGGCTCGGCCGGCGCCGGGTGCTCGTACCCGTCCCCTTCGCGGTCTGGTACGGCCTCGCTGCCGGGGTCTCCGTGCTGCCATCGCCGCCGATTACACGCGACCAGCTCGCGCTCATGGAGGCCGACAACGTCGCCCAGGGCCCCGGCTTCGAAGCCCTCGGCTTGACGGCACGCGGGTTCGACGAGGCCTTGCCCGACTGCCTCGGGCGCTAGTGGGCCACGCCCCGAGCGCCTCCGTCGATCCCGGCGCGATCCACGTGGCGGTGAGCGCAGGTGCTCTCGACCCGGACAGCCCCGAAAGCGCCACCCCCGATGGGGCGCGGAGCCTCCGCCGCGCCCTAGAGCAACATTGCACATTGGTGCCCATCGGCGCCGCCTGGGAGCCGGGTACTGGTGACGACGACACCCGTGTAATCGCCGAGCCCGCGGGCTGGATCGTCGCCGCGGGCGAGACCCGCGAAGGGATCACGAGCCGAGCGCACTCGATCGTACCGATCGAAGACACCGCGAGGCTGCGGGACGCGGATCGCCGCGATCAGTTCGTCCTGCGCGTGCGAATCCACCACCGCTGGCAGTGCCTGCGGGCGGCCGGGCTCACGCGGGGTACGCTGGCCGCCTTCCAGGCCGAGCACAAATACCTCGTCCTGGCGCACGCGCCCGAGCGCGCGCGCCGGCTCGGGCGGCTGGCGGCGCAGGCGGGTCACACCGGCGTCGACGCCGTCGCCGACGACTACGCCCGCGAGCTCACGGCCGCACTGGCCGAGCCGGCCGGCCGGCGGGGCCACTACAATGCGCTGCAGCATGCCGCCGGCCACCTGCGCGGGCGCATCGGCGACGCCGAGCGCGCCGCCCTGCACGGCGCCATCGACCGTTTCGCCGCCGGCGCAGCCCCCCTGACCGAGCCCCTGCATCTCTTACGCGACTACGCGCGCCAGCGCGGCAGCGACTGGCTTGCCCATCAGCGCTATCTCGAGGGCATCCCCGGCTCGGGCTGACCCGCCATTCGGCCGGCACCGCCAATCGTGCTAGTTTGGCTGGGTCCGCCGCACGGCGGCCGATGTCAGGACAGCCGATGAGCAAGAACAAGACCGACCGCGAAGAGTTCGACAAGCAGGCGCTGATCTATCACCGCATGCCCCCGCCCGGAAAGATCAGCGTCGAGCCCACCAAGCCGCTGGCCAACCAACGCGATCTCAGCCTGGCCTATTCGCCCGGCGTCGCCGCCGCCTGCCGCGCGATCGCGGAGGATCCGCTGGAGGCCTCCACGGTCACCGCACGTGCCAACCTTGTGGGTGTGGTCACCAATGGCAGTGCGGTATTGGGCCTGGGCAACATCGGCTCGCTCGCGGCCAAGCCCGTCATGGAAGGCAAAGGCGTCTTGTTCAAGGCCTTCTCCAACATCGACGTCTTCGACATCGAGGTCGACCAGCCCGACGTCGACCGCTTCTGCGACGCCGTCG